>JABMPZ010000076.1 GCA_013203565.1 Parcubacteria group bacterium
GGCTCTGGAGCAATGAAGGATTTGGATAATAAAGATGTGTATAAGATAGCACAACAAGCAATTGATAAGGATAAATTAGTAGGAGCTATTTGTATAGCTTCAGCCATCTTAGCAAATGCAGGGGTATTAAAGGGGAAAAAGGCTACTGTTTGGAGTAGTAATATGGATAAATCAGCAGTTAAGTTATTAGAGAAAGGAGGTGCTGATTACAAAGAAGATGCAGTAGTAATAGATGGGAAGATAATTACTGCAAACGGACCAGAGCAAGCAAGGAGGTTTGCAGAAACAATGTTAAGTATGTTAAAATAGATAATATTATTAAAATAGTATTATGCCTTTGAATAAAAAAGATTTAGAACAAATAAAAGATACAATTGAGGAAGTGTTTGAGCCATATTTTGTTGCAATAAAAAAAGATTTTAATAGTATTGACGATAGATTTGATGGAGTAGACAAAAGATTTGATGGAATAGATTTAAGGTTCGATAGGGTAGATAAGAGGTTTGATAAAGCCAAGGAAGAGAGACAGCAGATATTAAATAGATTAGAAGGCATAGAAAGGAGAGTTATTTTTATTGAAGATGTTATCACACGACATACTAAAGAGATAGAAAAAATTCAAAAAGAGTTTAAGACAATAAAAGTTATGTTAACTAAAATACAAGTCCAAAAGAAAACACATAAAAAGGAACTCGATATTTTAGAAGAAAGAATAACAGCACTTGAAGTAAAAATTGCTTGACAAAGGTTTGATAATAAGTAAACTGTAATTAAGTCGCAGACAATAGGCAATTGAGGTTATCTCAACTTAAGACCTATCGAGACCAAATAAAACTATTTTGTTTTGTTTACATATCTGCGACAAGCAGATATTTTTTTATAATTTATTTTACGACAAACAAATTATACATTGGATTCATTTGGGTACGATCGTACCCAAATGAATCCAATATATTTTATGGCAAAAACAAAAGAACAGAAACAATCTACACTTGATAAATTAAAACAGGGACTTTCAGAACAAAAGTCAGCTGTTTTTGTTGATTTCAGTAATGTTGATTCAAAGGCTCTTTTTCAGTTAAGAAAGGACTTAAAGGCAGAAGATTGTAATATCACTGTTGTTAAGAAAACAGTATTGAAAAAAGCATTAAATGTTTTAAATAAGAAAGATTTAGCAAAAAAGATTGATGAAGTTAAGGGGCAGTTAGCTTTAGTAGTTGGATTCAGTGATGAAGTAGCGCCTTCAAGAATTTGTTTTAATGCGCAAAAAGAAAATGAAGAGATAAAGCTCTTAGGAGGTATTTTGAATGATGAATATCAAACACAGGAAACAATTTTAACATTAGCACAGTTACCTTCAAAGCAAGCATTACTTGGTCAATTGGTTGGCTCTTTGAATGCCCCAATTGCTGGGTTTGTCCATGCCTTAAAAGGTAATTTAAGTAATTTAGTTTGTGTAATGAGTGAAATACAAAAGGTCAAATAGATAAAATATTTTAATATTTAAACATATGGCAGAAGAAAAAAAAGACGAGAAAAAAGAAGAAACTCCAAAGGAAGATAAAAAAACAGAAGAAGCTGAAGAGGAAACTGTAGAGGTTCCTACAAAGTTTAAGAAACTTGTTGAAGAAATTGAACAAATGCAAGTTATTGATTTAGCTGAACTTGTTAAAATCTTAGAAAAGAAGTTTGGTGTTTCATCTGCTCCTGTAGCCGTAGCAGCCCCAGCCGGAGGTGCTCCTGCTGATGCTGTAGAAGAAAAGAGTTCATTCAATGTTGAGCTTACAGCTATTGGCGAAAAGAAAATTGATGTTATTAAGGCAGTAAGAGATATTACTCAAAAAGGCCTTAAAGAATCAAAGGATTTAGTTGACGCCGCAGCAAGTGCTCCTCAAATGATTAAAGAGAATGCAAAGAAAGAAGAAGCAGAAGAGATTAAGAAACAATTTGAAGCAGCCGGAGCAACAGTTGAATTAAAGTAAATAGATATTAGAAATCCGCCCAGCCCCATTAGGGGCTGGGCGGATTTTGTTTATACACAGATTTAGTTGACGCCATAAGTATCTTCTGGTATATTAAATTAACTCGTGGGTTTGCATTTGTTTCTTTAACCAAAGGCGGAAAAGAAGATGAATGGACAAAGAGTCGTGAGTAATGAGTTAGTGGAGAAAACAAGAAAGGGCAACACACAGGCATTTGATAAACTAGCGGGGATATATTATCCTATAGTTTATCAAGAGGTACAGGATTATGCAGTACCGGAACTTGACGCAGAAGATGTCACTCAAGAGGTATTCTTCATGTTGATTTTTTCTGTTAAGAGGATTAGGGATGCATTGGCACTTAATAGGTGGTTTGATAATACGATAAGAAGAAAGGTGGCCCTTTATCGTAGGAAATCATTCGATCACAATGCGATGTTCATCCCAATAGTAGAGGTAAAAGGGGATGTGATGAGAGAGGCTCTTTTCGGAGTACAACTTGAAGCAGATGATAATGCTTGGTTGGAGAATTTCTTAGAGCTTCTTGAACAAACCCATGAAGTATTAGCATAGTATAGAGGATTACAAAAAGGAGATGAGGTTATATGAATGAGAAATATGGCTCGCTGGATGTTGAAAACATAAAGTGTTTTCAACAACCAGCGAGCCGTTTATTTACATAAAAATTTGACAAAGTAGTAAAGTTTTGGTATAATATATGCATAATTGATCTTTTCAATTCAGAGAAAAAACTGTGTTTTGCAGTTTTTATAGTCCTAATGTCTCTAACCTATGGAGGGTAAAAAATGAGACAGTTTTTTGTTATTGGATTTGTGTTGTTGGTAAGTTGTTTTCTTTTCGGTTGTGGTTGGGATGACTCTGTCGCCACAAAATCTGATACAGATGTTATTGAAGTTGAGGTTGAGGTTATAAAACCAGGGGTGCTGGTTATTCCTCGTGGAGTCACCACAGATACTGGAGATCAGTTCGTAAGAGTATGGTGGTATGCTACTTATCAAGAAGGAGTTGACGGCTACAGGATTTACTGTAGTAATTCTCTTTATGGCGAGTATGACATTATAGGTGAAGTTGCGCCTGATGTTGAGTACTTTGACGACTTGGATGTCGAAAATGGGGTTACCTATTACTACTTTGTTTCTGCCTTCAGTAATGACGGCAGAGAAAGCGATCTCAGCTACGAAGAGGTAGAAGACACTCCTCGTCCTGAGGGTGTTGTCAAATTGGACGACTATATCTTAAATCCGGATTTCAGTGGGTTTGACTTTACGAGATACCGTGATAATCGTAGTCAACCTTGGGCGCGACCAGATACAGATATATATTTTGGTGTTGACATTAGCATAGGGACGCCATTTATATATTCTGCCAACGGAAGCATATTCCAAGACCTTGGGGGAGATATTTCCATCTATAATGTGGATTCTGCTCCTCAAACTGATTATGTGGAAGGGTATATTGAAGCATTTATCAACCACGTTTACGCAGTTCATACAGTAGACGACCATTATGCTGTTTTCAAAATCAATGATATGTTCTTGGACTGGTATGTTGTTGAAGGAGAAGATGGGGAAGAATGGGATGATATCTCTGAAGCATGGATGGAGATTGAATGGGCTGTTCAACTTCAAAAGGGTAACCCAGAGTTGGCACCGGGGAGGGATTCGAAATGAAAAAGGCATTTTTGGCTTTACTAGTAATGTTGTTCTTGTTCTCTGTCTCTATTTGTACCAGAGAGTCACAGGCAGATGGATCAAATCGGAAGGTTGTAACAGAAGAGAAGCCCAGTGTTGAGGAGTTTCAACAAGAGGTCCAAGAACTTAAGGATCATATTGAGGCCGTTGAGAAAGAGCGGGATGAGCTTTTAGAGGTCAAGAAACTTCAAAAAGGAAAACGGCCTCAGAAAACATGGAAGAAGTTACCACCATTCAAAGGGGCACCTACAAAGGAGCCCAAGCAGAAGAAGGTTTCTTCAAAAAAAAAGCCATACACTGGGGAGTTACAGGAGTCAGCTATATCTCCTGACTTTTTCCCGAAGACGATGTTTTTCTTGATAGCAGGGAAGGCAGTTGGTAGTTTGAGAGTCAACGAAGATGATAAATCAGAATACTTCGTTGAGTTTGGACTGCGACTTGCCGAGGTCGGAAATACATCGCTTAACTGCCTTGTTGGCAAAGATGCGATGAGTATTTTCGGTGGTATGGAGTTATCATATCGTGTGAAGTTATTAGAAGAACGAGGCGATTTGGTAGTTTCTGGGGGAGCTGTGTTCTCCCATGATGAAAACGATGAGTTATTTGCTTATCCAAGTTTAGCAATTGGATATCAAATCGGAGCTTTCAAGGTGAAAGCGAAATTCATCGCTATAGAATCCGATGCATTAATATGCCATCTCGGCATAGGTGCTAGATTCTAATAAGGAGGAAAGAATGAAAAGGGAAGTTATTTTAAAAGGAAACACCGCCATCGTGTTTCGTCCGGATGGCAGTCGCGTAACTTTGTATCTTTCTCCCTGTTCTTGCAAGAGCAAGAAAAAGAAGAAAAAGCAAAACTGACTCGTGGGTGAGTTAGTTCATGCGCCATTGGTATTATTATCAATGGCGCATTTCATTTGTCGCTAATTAGGACGATCGTCCTAATTAGCGACAAAATGTTGGGTGTCATTTATTTGAAAATTAACCATCCTAGGGATAATAGTATTGATAGGAATATTGCGAATATGAATAGTTTTAGTATGTTCTTTTTTATAAAACTTGGTTGATGAGGAATTCGTTTTTTTTGTTCTACGAATCCAGAGCTTGATGATTTTAAGAAAAGCTTTGGTAGGCCCTTTTTTACTAAAACTAATAAACAACATCCTGATATTTGTTTGAGTGTTAGTTTTTTACTTTTGAAGATTTCTTTGATTTGTTTTCCCTTTTTTATATCAATCAATTCATGAAAGATTTCTTGTTGATAAAAAACATCAAATAACTCATCTGTTATTGTTACTATCTTATCCGTTGATTCAAGTTGTCCTTCAATTACATTACTAAAGGCACGGATAGGGGAGTCACTGGAGTCAAAGTTCTCACCAACATCAAATATATTTTTTCCTGTTAAGAGAAATATTCTGTTTGTACCTGCTTTAGATACAGATATTGAAAAATCATTTAATAGGACAATAGCAGTAAAACTCAAGTTAGTTAAGAGGCCGGGGTTTCCTGCTTTTACTTCAAAAAGATATTGGTCTGCTTTTTCAAGAGATGCCCTGAAGCAATCCTGTGGGGTTTCGTAATTAAATTGATAGTACTCTTGTTGAATAATTTCAGCAACTTCAATAAGAAGGTTTTGTGTTGTTGGTGATACATTTTTTAATTCTCCCATCAAATACAAAACACCTAATTTGTTTTCATTCCGTGTCTTTGGGAAAAAACAAAAAGTATTAAAAAGAGTTTCTGGCTTTCTTGTTCTTTTGAAAAACGGAATACGGTGGAGTCCGTTTTGTTCAAGATTAAGCCGAGTTGGTTCTTGTTTATTAATCCTTTTTTGTGTAGTTGGATTAAAATGAAATTCAAACACTTTGGACATATACTTTTCTTACCTTTTTTTTGGGTTTTAATCAAGTCCAAGGCCCGCCCTCGCCCCCCCCACAGGGCGAGGGCGGGCCTTGACCCATTGGCATGCTTTTTTGAAAAATGTTAAAATAGATAAACGGAGGAAAGGAAAAAATATTTATTAAATTTTAATAAACAAAAATCCCGTTTACCTGTACTCATAGAGCCTTGAGTAAACGGAGATTATTAACATTATAACAAAAATTTACGCTCTTTCAAGTTTTTTATCCACATTCAACTACATAATAAATAATTAATAAATATATGGTAACTAAAAAAATCGCAGGGTGGGTGTTAGTGTTGGCGGGTGTTTTAATGATTGCCTGGGGGGTGTGGTCATCCTCACAGATTTTTACATTGAAAAAATCAGCACCTGAAATGTTTAAAGTAGAAGAGAGTGATTCTACAAGCAATGAAGCACAAGATCAGATTCAACAGCAGATGCAAGATGTTATACAGAATCAGCTTGGTAAAATGCTTCCAACTGACTCAATGCCTGGAATGCTTAATTTAATTGCATGGTCTGTGTTTATGACTATCCTCATATTTGGAGGAGGCAAAATTGCTTTTATTGGCATTAAACTGTTAAAATAGAATGAGATGGTTGTAAAACTCTTTCGTAGCGGAAATTTATAAATTTTTGAGCGATGCGAGGAAAACAAGTAAAAAGGTTTGAAGCCGTAGCAAGGCTACGGTGAAAATCTTTTTACGCAGTTTGACAAAGCCGTAGCCAAAAAGAATAAATTGTAGTAGAAAGAGTTTTACAACCATCTCAATATATAACAATATGATTGAGGCATCTCAAAAACAAAACTTTTCAATCGGTTTAGTGATTTGGCATTATAGCGGAGCGCTCAAAGGACTCCTTAAAGTATGGAGAAACTTTTTAGTTTTCACGCTCCACTATTTCCCTGTAAAAGAATTATTGAAAACACTCTTTGCGCATTGGAGACGCTCTGCTGATTCATACGGTAAAGGGTTAGATATAGGGAGGTGGTCCCGTGCTTTTTTAGGTAATATGATTTCACGCGGGGTTGGAGCTGTAGCCCGTATTTTTATTATAATTATAGGGTTAGTAGCAGAAGTTCTTGTATTCTTCTTTGGCTTAGCTATTATATTAATCTGGATTTGTTTGCCTGTTTTTGTGGTAATAGGTCTTTTTTCTGGCATAGGTCTTTTGTTCGGACTATGAGTTATGTATTTTAATATTAAAAAAACAAATCAATACAAAGTAATAAGATTGAGTAGAAATCCTTTGATTAGATTCAACAAGCAATTGAAGATTTTGTTTTTTATTAGCTCAATTGGTTTGTTAGCTTTATCTAGCCAAGCTGTTTGGAAGAATGCTATTTCTAATGCAAGTTGGGAAAAGTTATTAGGAGGTGGAATCTTAAGTTTATGTTTTGTTGTTGTCTTATTAGAAATAGATACATTTTTTAATACACGATTTAAGCATCCAAAGCTTAGCCATTCATTAGGTAATTTAATTGAAAGACCAACAGAGTTTAATGCTGCTTCTTTTTTGGACTACACTGCAGTGAAAGTTTATCTAAAAGCTAACAAATTAGCTAAAAAACATAACCTTTCACAACCAAGTGCTTCAATGTTTACATATGCTTTTTCAACAACAAAAACAAGAGTATTAAGATTTGTTTTTCACAGAGCTGGTATTAAGTTTAATGAATTAAAACAGGCCTCTCAAAAAGAGTTTCCTATAACAAGTGAGAAATTAGCTGTTACTGATTTTTCTAAGATAGTAATAGATGCAGCCCTATTTGCTAAAGAAAGAGGAAAAGACAGAGTATCAGTAGGGGACTTGCTTGTGGCAGTATGTTCAACAAGTAAATTCTTTGAAAACTTTTTGAATGACAGAAAGTTAGCAAAACAAGATATTGAGAACCTATTTCTATGGTATGAAAAGTTAAATGATTTTAGAATGGATCGTATTCGTTTTTGGGACTATGATAACTTAATCAGAAAGGGGAGTATAGCAAGAGATTTTAGTTCTGGTTATTCTCTTTCATTAAATAGGTTTTCTGTTGATATGCGGGAGAGATTTCGTTCTGGTATGTTTAGGGAGATTATAGGGCATAAAAAAGAGATAAAACAATTAGAAAGAGTTCTTGAGAAATCACAATTAAACAATGTTTTGTTAGTTGGTCAACCAGGCACAGGTAGAGGTAGTATAGTAGAGGCAGTAGCACAAAAGGCATTCTTGGGTGAGAGTGTTCCTTCTGTGAATTATAAACGGTTTTTAGAGTTTGATTTAACTGCATTAGTAGCCGAAGCAACCACTCAAGAAAAAGTTGAGTCAGCTTTAGAAGAATGTTTTAGAGAAGTAGCAAAGGCAGGTAATGTCATAATTGTTATAAAGGACTTTGAGAATTTTGTTGAAACACAAGTAAAACCGGGAGCTATAAACATCATAGGTATCCTAAGCCGTTATTTAACTTCAAAGAATTTCCAGATTATAGCTATAACAAGTTATGCTGGTTTACATATGAATATAGAGAAGAGTCCTGCCTTGCTTCGTCTTTTTGAAAAAGTAGAAGTTGATGAGATTTCAGAAAAAGAAACGCTGTTCTTTATTGAGAACCATGTTCCTTTCTTTGAAAAGAAACACAAGAAGTTTATTACGTATAAGTCATTGCGTGAGATTGTTAATTTAAGCTCAAGGTATTTAGGTGATATTCCATTTCCAGACAGAGCACTCCGTTTGTTAGATGAGGCAATGGCATACTTAGTAACATATACAAAAGATTATTCTCTTACAGAGAAACATATTCAAAAGATTGTTTCTGAGAAGGCTCAAGTTCCAGTCGGGGAAGCAGAAGAGGAAGAAAAGAAGGTTCTACTTAATTTAGAGCAGTTAATTCATCAACGGCTCATTAATCAAGAAACAGCAGTAAAAGAAATGTCTAGTGCCTTAAGACGAGCCAGAGCCGAGGTCTCTGTTAAGTCAGGCCCAATTGGTAGCTTTCTGTTTTTAGGCCCAACAGGAGTGGGTAAAACAGAGGCAGCTAAAACACTATCTGCCATATATTTCAAGAGTGTGGAGAGAATGATTCGTTTAGATATGTCAGAGTTTCAGAACTCTGAGGATGTTAAACGGTTTTTAGGTGGAGAGGGTGCAGAAGGTATGCTTACAACTGCTGTTCGTGAGAATCCATTTTCTTTAGTGCTTTTAGATGAACTTGAAAAAGCTCATCCTAATATATTAACTTTATTCTTGCAGGTATTAGATGAGGGTTGGCTAACAGATGGATTAGGTAGAAAAGTAGATTTCAAAAATACTATTGTAATTGCAACAAGTAATGCAGGAGCTGAACTCATTAGACAGAAAGTTCAGCAGGGGAGTGGTACTGGATTAGTAAAAGATGAGCTTGTAGACTATTTATTAAAAGAGGGGATTTATAGGCCAGAGTTTATTAACAGGTTTGATGCTGTTGTTGTGTTTGGGCCATTAAGCAAAGAACATTTATTTGATATTGCTGGATTGAAATTAAACAAATTAGCCAAAGGATTATTAAATAAAGGAATTAAACTTGAAATTACTCCTGAATTAAAACAAAAGATTGTTGAGTTGTCGTATAAGCCAGAGTTTGGTGCCCGAGAAATGAATAGAGTTATTCAAGATAGAGTAGAAAATGTGTTGGCACGGGCAATGCTTTCAGGTGAATTACAACGAGGTCATCGTGTTGCTCTTGACTCAAATACTTTTTCCCTTATAATAAATAACATTAGAGAGTAATTCTTAAACATAATAAAACCATGAAATTAACTTCTTTAGTTCCATTGATAGCTGTTCTACTCGTAGGCGGTGTTGTTATTGCGTATGTTGCCGTAGAAGGCAATCCTTTTCCAAGCCAGTTGAATGGGGGAGTAGTAGAGAATGCTGTAACAAAGTTATTTGATACAAAAACATTTAGAGTAGATGGCAGAATAGAGGCAGACATAAAAGGAATTAAAGATGAATCAATGGCAGAAGATAATACTGGGATTTTAACAGGCATTTCTTCTGTAAAAGTATTTGTTGATATTAATTCAGCCATTGACCAGAAAAAGCAAGAATCATCTACCCGAGCAGTTGTTGGACTTGATGCTGAAGGTATGCAGGTTACAGGCACGCTTGAAGCTATAACTAAAGATGACAAGCTTTATGTAAAACTTGTTTCTTTGCCAGAGCTGATTTTCTCTTTCTTAGAAGGATTAGATACTATTAAAAACCAATGGATTGAAGTTGATTTCGCAGCATTGAAAGAGCAGTATGAGGGAGTAAGCGGAGTTGGTATAGATATAGACGAAGTACAAATTAAGGAACAATTAGAACAGCTTATGGAAAGTATTCAAGAGCTTTTCTCTGAAAGAACTATCTTTGATGTAAAGAAAGAGTATGGACAAGAGACAATGGGAGATATAGAAACAGAACACTATTTAGTTAGCGCTAACAAAGAAGAAGTAAAAAAGCTTGTATATGATTATGCAGAATTAACTATGGGTTATGTTACAGAAGAACAAAAAATAGAGTACCAAGAAGCCCTTGATCAAACATTAGATGGTTTTCCTGAAGCCCTTGATGAATTCTGGGCTTCATCAGGAGGTATTGAGATGGATGTCTGGATTGAAAAAGGCAAGGGCCGTTTAGCTCGTATCAAATGGCAGAAATCTATGACAACATCGAATATAAAGGAATTAGGAGCTGAAGTAGAAGAAATTGTAGTTTTAATTGACCTCAAATTTAAGGACTTCAACGAAAAAATAGAAATAGAAACCCCAGAAAAAACAAAGGCATTCCAAGATGTATTAACAGAAGTATTAGCACCATTAATGCCACAAGACCTAATGATGCCAGA
>JABMPZ010000077.1 GCA_013203565.1 Parcubacteria group bacterium
TTACAAACTTTGCCATCGCCTTACTCCTTTTCTTGTTAAAGGACTGAACACAACACACTACCTCGCACCTATAATCTACTACAAACTGAATCAAAAATCAACTAAGATTTGATTTTTGATTGATTTTTGTTTAGGATTAAACTATATAACAAATATATGTCAGGTCATTCGCATTTTGCTACTATAAAAAGAAAAAAAGAGATTGAGGATCAGAAACGCGGGAAAGCATTTTCCAAATTAGGGAGGATGATTTCAATTATGGCAAAAGAAGGGAGCGACCCTGAAATGAACCCTCGCTTAAGGCAGGCAATTGAGGAGGCGAAAAAGTTTAATATGCCAAAAAATAATATTGAGAGAGCCATACAAAAAGGCGCTGGAGAATTGGAAGGAGAAATGCTTGAGGAAGTAAGCTATGAAGCACTCGGACCTAATGGTATTTCATTGATTATAAACGGGATTACTGACAACAAGAACAGAACTCTATTAGAAGTTAAACAAGCCCTGCAAAAACACAACTACAAACTGGCAAATGAAGGAAGTGTAAAATGGGCTTTTGAACATAATGGCATTATTATAGTTCAGGCCAGAAAAGATAAAGATGAATTAGAAATGAAGGTTATTGAGGCAGGGGCTGAAGATACTAAATGGATTAACCATGATGGTCAAGATTTTTTAGAGATCAAAACCAAACCAGATGAATTAGATAAAGTAAAAAAAGACCTTGAAGAGTATAGGATTAAAATAGAATCAGCTTCTTTGGATTGGATTGCTAAAGAAGGAATTGATGTTCCTGAAGCAAACAAAGAAAAATATGAAAATCTTTTTGAAGAATTAGATGACAATGACGACATTCAAGTAATATATTCTAACTTAAAAATATGATTATTTGCGGGATAGATCCCGGAACTGCAATCACAGGATTTGGTTTTATAAGAAAAGAAAAAAGGAGTTTGGAGTGTTTGGATTATGGCGTTATACGAACTGACAAGAAAGATTCTGCCGAGGAACGATTAAATATTCTATACAATCAAATAACCAAACTATTAACAAAGCACAAACCAGAGTTATTAGTTATTGAAAAGCTCTTTTTTTTTAAGAACCTAAAAACAGCTATGCCTGTTTCTGAAGCCAGAGGTGTAATACTTTTAGCTGCAGCTAAAAAGAAAATCAAAGTGGAAGAAATAACTCCACTTCAGGTTAAGATGGGAATCTGTGGATATGGAAGAGCTGACAAGAAACAAGTACAAAAAATGGTAAAAGAAATTCTAAAACTTGACGATATACCAAAGCCAGATGATGCAGCAGATGCTCTAGGCGCAGCTGTCTGTTGGTCACGAATGATTAGATGTTAATAACAGGGTTGACAACATCTCTTGAACGGATATAATGCTTGTATGTGTTGCACCATAGCTTAGAGGTGTGGCCTATGTTTTCGCACTCGCTCGGTATAAAAAGAAAGATTACTTTCTTCTTATAATTAAACTGAATTGAATAGGTTTAATTACAAGGTTCTGACGAAGTCAGGTTCTTATACTCTCGCTTCGTTTGAAAATAAAGGTCGCGTACAAGTCGCAATGATGTCATTGGCTTAATGCCAATGATTTATTCACATGATATTAGCAATCTACTCTCAAGAGGAAGAGGCAGAAGAAGAGGAAGAGGATGAAGAAGAGGAAGAGGATGAAGAAGAGTAAAACATTTCAATTTATACGAATCTCAAAGCCGGGTGCATTAGTGCTCGGCTTTGAATTTATGTCTGAAATAACTTAGAATGAATTAATGCCTAAACAAAAACGAAATAAAACAATCTATAGAAAAAGAAAGAAAACCTTTAATTTTTTATTAAAAATAATTGGAGTAGTTTTTGTTTTAATCTTGCTTTGTGGAGTTATTACTTTCATTTGGTTTTTCAAAGACCTACCCCGACCAGAGAAGTTTGCTGAGGGTGAGATAACTCAATCAACAAAAATCTATGACAGAACAGGTGAAATAATTCTTTATGAAATCTTTGGTGAAGAAAAAAGAACAATAATTCCATTCTCAAGTATTCCAGAACACACAAAA
>JABMPZ010000078.1 GCA_013203565.1 Parcubacteria group bacterium
TAGTTGGGCTCTTACAAGTGCTGTCTGTAATACCTGGGCTTTCAAGATCAGGAAGCACTATATTCGGCTTATCTTTAGGGGAGTATAAGCCATCTGAGATATTGAAAATATCATATATGCTTTCTGTTCCTGTTGGATTAGCAGCTAATGCGTATTTGTTTTTAGAAAATCCAAATTTAATCACACAGGGCTGGCTTGCTTTGATTGTGAGTTTTATTGTTGGGATTATTAGTTTGCATTTTTTAATTCGTCTTGCTGAAAAAATTAACTTTTTCAAATTCGCATTAAGTTTTGCTTTATTGTGTTTTGTAGGTGGTATTTTAAGTTTTATTCTTTGAATGAAATAAATTTTGTAGCTAAATACGCCGATCGGCGTATTTAGCTACAAGATTCACTTGAAAATAAAGGTATGTTAAGGTAAGATAGTATAAATATAATAAATAATAAAATATATGTCAGAATCAATTAAGAAACTTTATAGGTCGGACGAGGATCGTATCGTCGCAGGTGTAGCAGGGGGGCTTGGTGAGTATTTTAACATTGACCCTTTGTTCGTTCGTTTGATATTTATATTTTTGGCTTTAGTTAATGGGCTTGGAATACTTTTCTATATCATATTTATTTTCGTTATTCCTAAAAAAGGAGAAAAAACATTAAATGCCCACGAGACAGGTGAAAGATTAAAAGAATTCGGACACGATGTTAGTGAAAAAGCTAAAGAAGTAGCCGGGAGCATAGAAGAACAAGGTGTTGGATTTTCTAAGAATAGAAGAAAAGTAATTGGTCTTGTTATTCTAATAATTGGGCTACTTGCTTTGTTTAATAAAGCAGTGCCAATGAGTTGGTTTAGGTGGGACTTATTCTGGAGGATAGCTTTAATAGTCATTGGTTTTTATCTCTTAATAAAGTCAGATAAAAAAGATGGTTTTAAGGGAGAAGATGAATTAACTCCCGAGGAAATAAAAGAAGAGATAAAAGAGGTGGAGGCCACAGAAGAAGAGGCAAGCAAACAACAGGACGATAGCGATAATAACGATAACAAGTAATATGAGTACTCTCATCCAATTTATAATCGGTCTGGTAATTATTCTCGCTATTATTTGGTTTATACTAAGGAAACCTATTTCTCAAATGAAAAAGTAAATTATTTTGACCGGACATTTCGTCACGATCGTGACCATTTGTCCGAATATATACATGAAAGGAATATACTTAGACCATGCTGCTACAACCCCTATCTCAAAGGCGGTTCTTGATGAGATGATGCCGTATCTAAAAGGTAGTTATGGTAATGCATCTTCAATCCATGCATTAGGTCAAACATCAAGAGAGGCCATTGATGAATCAAGGGAAAGGGTAGCACGGTTCTTAAATTGTTTACCGAGTGAAATTGTTTTCACAGGCAGTGCTACTGAAAGTGATAATATAGCTATTTTAGGGATAGCTGATTTTTTCTTAAAACAAGGAAAAAGGATACATATAATCACAAGTAAGATAGAGCATCCTGCTGTTTTAAATACCTGTGAGGTATTAGATAAGAGAGGAGTTGAAGTTGATTATTGTAATGTTGGAAAAGATGGAGTCATTGATGTTTCAGATATTGAAAAACTAATCAAAGAAAACACTGTTTTAGTATCTATAATGTATGCTAATAACGAGATAGGCACCATACAGCCAATCATTGAGATAGGAAAATTAATACAAAGAATAAATCAAACACGAGAACAGAAGATATGTTTTCATACAGATGCTGTGCAAGCTGTTAACTATTTATCTTGTGACGTTAAAGAGTTGGGTGTTGATTTTTTAACTTTATCAGCTCATAAAATCTATGGGCCCAAGGGAGTTGGAGTACTTTATACAAAACAAGGGACGCAAATAGAGCCAATAGTTTATGGCGGGCATCAAGAAGCAAAGTTACGGCCAGGAACAGAGAATACAGCTAATATTGTTGGATTAGGTCGTGCGATTGAAGACATCTCTACTCATAAGCATAGTACAGATGTAATGGAGCAATTAAGAGATAAATTAATGGACGGTATTTTGAATGAAATTAAACACAGTAGATTAAATGGCTCGATAGACCATCGTTTGCCTAATAATATTAATGTAAGCTTCGACGGAGCTGAAGGCGAAGCGCTTGTTATTGCCTTAGACCAAAAAGGGATTGCCACCTCAACTGGCTCTGCTTGTTCTTCTGGCAGTTTAGACCCAAGTCATGTCTTATTAGCTTTAGGACTTAGTCATGTACAGGCGCATGGTTCTTTAAGAATGACCTTAGGCAGACAAACCACAGAGAAAGATATTGATAAAGTACTTGATGTTTTAACAAAGATTGTAAAAAAGTTAAGAACAATTTCTGGTTATAAGAAATCGTTAGCGAGCGAACGAAGTGAGTAAGCTTTACGAGAGCTTATGCTCTGGTGAGTACAAAACAAAATGACAAAATACTATTCAAAAAAAATAATGGAGCACTTTATGAACCCAAAGAACTTAGGGAAGCTTAATAATGCTGATGGTATTGGCACTACAGAGAATTTAAGATGCGGAGATGCAATGAAGATTTACATTAAAGTAGAGAAGGGGAAAATAAAGGGTATTAAGTTTGAGACATTAGGATGTGGTCATGCCATTGCCATTTCAGATATGATCTGCGAATTAGCAAAAGGCAAAAAAATAGATGAAGCAAAACAAATTAAGTTTGAAACAGTAGTAAAAGAAGCAGGAGAAGTTCCAAAACCAAAACTACATTGTGTGAGTTTAGCTGAGGTGGCTCTTCAATCAGCTATTAAAGATTATGAAGAAAAAAGAAAATCTTAAAGTAGTGGTGGCTATGTCTGGTGGTGTTGATTCGTCTGTTACGGCAGCTCTTTTACAAAGGGCTGGTTTTGATGTTACGGGAGTTTTTATGAAATTTTGGACGGCCCCTTCATCCGGCAAAGGGGGTTGGAATAGATGTTGTTCTATTGAAGCCACAGAACGGGCTCGTAAGACCGCTCAACAACTTGGCATACCTTTCTATGTTTTGAATTTTGCAGATGAGTTTAAAAAAAGAATCGTTGATTACTTTTTAGAAGAGTATAAGCAGGGGAGAACACCTAATCCCTGTGTTGTTTGCAATAAAGAAATTAAATTCGGACTTCTATTGGAGAAGGCCTTAGGCCTTGAGGCAGATTTCATTGCAACTGGGCATTATGGTAAAATACAATGTGCTACACAATGCAAATTAACAAAAGCAAAGGACAAAACTAAAGACCAGTCATATTTTTTATGGCAATTAAATCAAAAGCAATTAAAAAAAGTATTACTACCAGTTGGTGGTTATACAAAAAAAGAAGTTAGGGCTTTGGCGAGTGAATTTAACCTACCAGCAGCAGAAACAAAAGAATCTCAAGAGGTCTGTTTTATAGAAACAACTACAGCTGATTTTTTAAAAAAGTATTTAAAACAAAAATCTGGCGATATAGTTACGCCAGATGGAAAGGTAGTGGGAAAGCATCAGGGTTTATGGTTTTATACAATTGGACAAAGAAAGGGGATTGGGCTTTCTAGTGGACCCTTTTATGTTATATCAAAGGATATGAAGAAAAATGTTTTAACTGTCTCTAAAGATAAAAAGGATTTAGAGAAAAAAGAATTAGTTGCTAAAAACATAAATTGGATTTCAGGCAAAGAACCAAAAATGCCATACAAAGTAATGGCAAAGATAAGATATAACTCTCCTTTGGCAAGTGCGGTTATAAAAGAGAAGTTAAGTAATGGACGTTTACGGATTGTTTTCACAAAACCACAGAAAGCAGTAACCCCAGGTCAGTCTGTTGTCTTTTATAAAGGCCAAGAGTTGTTAGGTGGAGGTATAATATGTTAAGATATAGTAATATAGAATATACATATGAAAGATGTTTTGAAAAAATCTGGTAAAGCCATATTACTTGGTAATGAGGCAATTGTCAGAGGCGCTTTAGAAAGCGGGGTGCAGTTTGTTTCTACTTATCCTGGAACACCTGCCTCTGAAATAGGCAATACATTTTTTCACATTGCTAAAACAGCTGGAGTGTACTTTGAATTTTCAATAAATGAGAAAACTGCTTTAGAAGCTGGCGTTGGAGCCAGTTTTTCTAATTTAAAAACATTAGTTGCAATGAAGAATTTTGGTTTGAATGTTGCAGCAGATGCTTTGATGCCTTTCTGTTATACAGGCACAGGGAAAAAGGGTCCAACTGTTATTGTCGTAGCTGATGACCCTTCCTGTCATAGCTCTGCTCAATCAGAACAAAACAGTAGACCATTTGCATATATGGCGCATATTCCGATATTAGAGCCATCAGACCCACAAGAATGCAAAGATTACATTAAATTGGGTTTTGAGATTTCAGAAAAACTATCGTTACCAGTTATGGTTCGTCTCACTACTCGTGTTGCTCATCAGAAAATGCCAGTTGTGTTAAATAGGATTGGGGCGCAAAGACCAAGTCGTGGATTTGTAAAAGACCAGAACAGATTTATTACTATGCCTCCAAGAGTTTTAGAACAGCATAGAGAGCTCTTAGATAAAATAGAGAAGATAAAAGAGATTGCAGAGAAGAGCCCTATAAATAAGATTCATGTTGGAGCAAAATCAAAGAAAATAGGGATAATAACTTCAGGGGTTTCTTATCTATATGTAAGGGAGGCACTTTTGCAGTTAAATCTGAATTTACCTATTCTTAAATTAGGGTTTTTTCATCCTTTACCAGAGAAAAAGATAAAGAACTTTATTAAAGGTCTTAATAAAGTATTAGTAGTAGAAGAATTAGAACCATTTTTAGAAAAAGAAGTTAATATTTTAGCTAAACAAGCCAATCCAAAGCTTGAGATTTTAGGCAAGGATGTTTTAAGCGAAGTAGGGGAGCTTGATCCAGATAAAGTTGCATCAGCCATAGCTAAACTTGCAGGTAAGAAGTTTAAGATATTAGAATCAAGAACAAAACGAGTAAAACATCTACCAAGATTTTGCACTGGTTGGCCAACTTGTCCATATTGGAAATTATTTGCAGCTGTAAAACAAGTTGCTCCTAAAAATACTGTGTTTGGAGGCGACATTGGTTGCTATATGATGGCCGCCCTTCCACCACATAATCTATATAACTATCTTTCTTGTATGGGCTCTTCTTTGGGGATTGCTCATGGGGTTAAAAAGGCAACTATAAAGACGGGTAAGAAACAGAAAGTGATTGCTTTTATCGGGGATGGTACTTTTTTTCATGCTGGCATCCCTGCAGTAATGAATATTGTTTACAATAAATCCAATCCTTTAATCATTATTTTAGATAATCGTATTACAGCAATGACAGGGCACCAACCAAATCCAGGAATGGGTAAGACAGGAATGTCAGAGGATGTTCCTCAAATAAAAATAGAAGAGATTTTGAAGGCCTTAAGAGTTAAGCATATAAAAGTGATTGATCCTGAAACAGAATATGCCCAACTTACTAAAACAATCAAGAGATTTTTGACTAAAGATGAGGTTTCTGTAATTATTTCAAAAAGAATATGCGGGTTATTAGCTCAAAGAGCATTAAAAAAGAAAAATGCAAAGTAAAACTTTTAATTTAGTTATAGCAGGTGTGGGGGGACAGGGTTTAATTACTCTACTTCAAGTATTAGCTCAAGCTGCTATGGATAAGGGGCTTGAAGTAAGAACATCAGAACTGCACGGCTTAAGCCAAAGAGGGGGTTCTGTTAGCGTGCATATCCGTCTTGGTGAGAAAGTTTATTCTCCTATGATACCAAAGAGACAGGCAAATTTAGTTATTGCCTTAGAAATGCAAGAAGCATTAAATGCTGTTCCATTTGCCAGTGGTAGAACTACTTTTTTAATTAATAAATATCAGAGTCCAACTATGGGTCAGGGTGTTTCTGAAAGCTATATTAAAAGTGCCATAACAGGAATAACTAAAAAATCAGTATTTTTGTCTGCAAACGAGATTACAGAAAAAGAATTAGGAAATAGTGTTGTTAGTGGTTCGTTCTTTTTGGGCTATGCTATCACAAAGGGCTTGATTCCTTTCACAGAAAATGATATTAAAGAAGCAATCAAGAAAGTAATGCCAGAAAAGCATTGGGATATAAATATGAAGACAATTGATTTTGCAAAACAATATCATGAGAAATAACAAATTAGTCATTTGCCACTACGCAGAGATTGGCTTAAAAGGAAAGAATAGAAAGTTTTTTGAAGAAAAGTTAGTAGATAATATTAAACAGGCCCTTCCAGAGGGTTCTTTTAAACATGTTAAGAGAATATCTGGCAGGATTTTGGTTTATCTTTCTGATGGTGCCAAAGAAAGCGAAGTAGGGGATGCCTTGAAAACTATTTTTGGTTTGGCTTACTTTGCTTTTGCCCAACAAGCCGAACAGAGCATCGAATCTATTAGTCAAAAAGCTGTTGAGATATTAAAGGATGAAGATTTTGAAACTTTTCGTATTGATGCCAAGCGTTCTAATAAAGAGTTTGCTTTATCATCACAAGAAATCAACGAACAGATTGGCGGAGCTGTTATTGATGGGGTTAATAAGAAAGTGAAGTTAGAAAACCCAGATGTTACTTTGTTTATTCAGATTGTAGAAAAGTTTGCTTTTCTATTTATAAAAAAGATTAGAGGACTCGGCGGTTTGCCTGTTGGAGTTAGTAGTAGAGCTGTCTCACTCTTGTCTGGTGGGATTGATTCGCCAGTAGCAAGTTTTTTAGCAATGAAAAGGGGAGTAGAAGTAGTATTTTGTCACTTCCATGCAGTACCTTATGTTGATAAGAAGTCCGTTGATAAAGTAAAACAATTAGCAGAGGTCTTAACTAAGTATCAGGGAAAGTCAAAACTCTATTTAATACCTTTTGGTGATATTCAAAAAGAGATTTTACTTAAAACAACCCCTGATTTAAGAGTTGTTCTTTATAGAAGAATAATGTTTAAGATAGCTGAAGAAATTGCAAACAAAGAAAAAGCAAAAGCACTTGTTACAGGAGAAAGCATAGGGCAAGTTGCCTCACAAACAATAGAAAATATAGCAGCCATATCTGAAGCAACGAGTTTGCCAATTTTGCGTCCATTAATTACGTATGATAAAGAGGAAATAATTGAAAAGGCAAAAGAAATTGACACCTATGAGCTTTCAATCTTACCTCATCAAGATTGTTGTGCAAGGTTTTTACCAAAACACCCTGCAACAAAAGCAAATCTCAATGAAGTACAAGAACAAGAGCAAAAGATTAATCTAAAAGAGTTAATAGAACAAGCAATAAAAAATTCAACAGTTGAAATAGTTGATAAGTCAAAGTAAAACATATCACAAAACATAAAATACATAACGCTTCACTGCTACATAGCAGTGAAGCGTTATGTATTTTATGTTTTGTGTGATATAATAAAATTATAAAAGTCAAAGAGATAAAAGTTAAAGCAGTAAAAATTAAAAAATAAAAATAAAATGGAAAAATATTCTAATTTATCTTTTGTCAAACAAAAAGAATTGCTTAGAGATTTTTGTAGCGCCTTGTTGACTTTACAAACAGAAGAAGAGGCAGTCAATTTTTTAGTTGACTTATTAACTAAGGAGGAGGTTATAAAATTGGCGAAAAGAATTAAGATAGCCCAGCTTTTATTGCAAGGCAATAAGTATAGAAAAATAGTTGAGACTCTTAATGTAAGCCAAGCAACGGTTGCTAAAGTTGCTCTATGGTTAAAGGAGGGAGGAGATGGTTTTAAGTTGATTTTTAAGAGAGAAAAGAAAAGATCAAATAAAATTGAACCTGGAGAAAATTTTGGTTTGGCTATAAATGAGTGGAAGCGGTTCAAAAAAAGATATCCTTCAATGTTCTGGCCTTCTTTATTAGTTGAGGGAATAATTAATTCAGCTGATAAAAAAGAAAAAGAAAAATTTAAGAAAGTTTTTGAAAAGTTAGACCATAGGTCAAAGATTTATAAAGAAGTCAATGAAATTTTTAAACGATAAGGAGAGAGGGGAAGGGGCTTAGTGGAGTTTTTGAGTATGATATGTAAAATAGATTGAGTAGAATTTTATTTTTGCATAACGCTTCACTGCTACATAGCAGTGAAGCGTTATGCAAGAGTGTAGTTTATGTAAAAAAATACGAGAAAGACAATAAAAGTCATGATAAAATTAATAAAAACTGAGTAATTTATGTCAAAAATAACAAAAATAACAACAAAAACAAAGAAGATAACAAAAGACACAACATTGGGTGAAGTTTTGGAACTCCCAGGGGCAGAGCAGATTTTAGCTAAATACAAAGTACCATGTTTGACATGTCCAATGGCTCAAATGGAGATGGGTGTTTTAACAATAGGAAATATATGCAAAATGTACGGAGTGGATTTAGAGGGGATATTAAAAGAGCTGAATAAGACAGAAAGTAAGTGAGATAAATAAAAAACAGAGTTCATTTTGAACTCTGTTCCTCATCCTTTATAATTGCAAGGTTGTCACAGGATAGACCTACTTCATTTCTGATGACTCCCTCTTCCTTTATTATAGTAATAAATTCTACTGTAACCTGGCTTAAATCATCATAGTATTTCCCGATGATTTGCCCATATGACCCTGCCCAACAAAATCTGCACTCTCTGTCTCCCCTGTGGACATCATCGGTTTCGATTACTTTCACATATTCTTTATTAAAAAATGAAACACTATCTGAATTGTATCCACATAACTCGGTTACAATACTTTTTATTCCCATGATATCCCCCTATTCAATTTAAATTGTTATGAGTTTAATAGCTACCTTATTATACCATATTCCTATAATTTTGCAAGTCCATCACTAGAGGAATCTAGAGTTTGAGAAGGTTTTGGTGGTAAAATAAAATATCAATCGGGCAATAGATTTCTCTATGTGCCCGATATGATTCCATTGTTCGACTATCCAACTTCTTTAAGTGTCAAAGTGATGTCAAGTTTGCTTAGTTCTTTTTCAAGGGTTGATATCATTTCGGTTATGATGTTTTCGGCTGTATTTTCAGAAATTCCAAAAGAGTCAACTAATGTAGACCACAGAGTGGAATCATCATCAACCAAATCATCCCGGATTTCGTTTATCCCTTCTTCGAATTTCTGTTCCTTGACCTGTCCTTCTAAACCCTTCGTATTTTCAGCCATTATTTTCTCCTTGTTTAGTGGATTAAAGCTTGGAGTCAAACATTACTAACATTAACTTTTTTTTAAGATAAGTCAAATGAAAAACATTAAAATTAAAATTTTGTTGGGTGCTGTTGTGCTTCTTGGGTTTGCTAATTTCTTTGTTTGGGTTGAGGTTTTTGGATTAGGTGGAGGAGAGCTTGAGGTTGTTTTTTTTGATGTTGGGCAGGGTGATTCTATTTTCATTGAAACTCCTGAAGGGCATCAGGTTTTAGTTGATGCAGGGCCGAGTGGGGGAATTATCTTGGAGAAATTGGCAGGGGAGATGCCTTTTTGGGATCGTACTATTGATTGGATTGTTCTTACTCATCCTGATTATGATCACTTGCGGGGATTTTTAGATGTATTAGATAGATATGAAGTTAAGAATATTTTGTGGACAGGTGTTTCGAAGGAAACAAAAACATTTGAGAGATGGATGGAGAAAATAGAACAAGAAAAATCACAAGGTGCGAATGTTTTTATTGCAAAGAGAGGGCAGGTTATTAAAACAGGTGATGCGTTGTTTTATGTTTTCCATCCTTTTGAGAATTTAGAAGGTGTGTCTGGTGAAAAAGGCAGTAATGGAACTTCTATTGTAATGAAATTAGTCTTTGGAGAGAATAGTTTTCTATTTTTAGGAGATATTGGGAAAAAAGAAGAAGCATCTTTATTAGTAAGAAGCGACTCTGCTGTTAGTTTGTCGGCTCAAGTTTTAAAAGTAGCTCATCATGGGAGTAAAAGCTCAAGAGATGAAGGTTTTTTTGAAGTTATAGCTCCAGAGATTGCTGTGATATCCGTAGGGCGTGATAATAGTTATGGGCATCCAAGTTTAGAGGTGTTGCAGGATTTAGAAAAATTTGGTATAAATATATTAAGGACTGATGAAAAAGGCGATATAAAAATCACTGCTTCAGGCAGTGGTTTATTTATTAAATAATTATTAAAAAGTATATATGAAAAATATAGAATTCCCTATTTTTAAGACAAAAATAGAAGGTGTAGATAAGAAGTTTGATATGACTGACGCTGAAGAGCGAAAGGCATATTTTGATGCAAAGGCAGGTGATGAGATCGCAAGATTAAGAGAGTACTTAAAGGAAAATAGTTTCATTGTCTATATGCTTGGCAAGAAGAATTCCGGCAAAGGAACCTATGCTAAAATGTTTAAGGAAATAGTTGATAAAGATAGGATAGAGCATGTTTCAATGGGAGATATGGTGAGAGAGCTTGATGAAGTAGTAGCTGATAAAGATAAGTTGGAGATGTTTACTAAAGAATTAAAAAAGACATACAGAGGTTATCTTCCATTGGATGATATTATTGCTTCTATGAAGAATAGAAGCACTAAGACACTTTTACCAAGTGAGTTGATTCTGGCTTTAGTTAAAATGAAAATATCAGAACAACCTAAAAAGGCACTTTTTATTGATGGTTTTCCAAGACAATTAGATCAGATTTCTTATTCTTTATTTTTTAGGGATTTAATTGGCTATAGAGATGACCCTGATGCTTTTGTGCTTATTGATATTCCTGAAAATGTTATTGATGAGAGAATAAAATACAGAGTTGTTTGTCCTAAGTGTCAGACATCAAGGAATTTAAAACTTTTGCCGACCAAAGATGTTGTTCATGATGCAAATGATGAATTCAAATTGCTTTGTGATAATTCAGAGTGTAGTAAAGAAGAGTTAGCTCCAAAAGAAGGAGATGAGTTAGGGATTGAGCCGATTAGAGAGCGATTAAAAGTTGATGAAGATTTAATTAAAAAGGCATTCTCTTTACATGGTATTCCTAAGGTGCTTTTACGCAATTCTGTGCCTGTAGATAAGGCAGAAGAATATGTAGACTCCTATGAGATAACTCCTGCTTTTAGTTATGAGAAGGAGGGAGAAGCAATAAAGACAAATGAGAAGCCATATGAAGTTGAGGATGACGAAGGAGTATTATCTTATAGCTTAATGCCACCTCCAGTTGTTCTTTCTCTTATAAAGCAACTTGTTGAAGCATTTGGTATTTGACAAGGATTTTGCATAATTGGTATAATGTAGATGAGACCTTGTTTCTTTCAGTTCAAATTAGGATTACCTTTTTATTAGGGAGTTCAATATTTACTAAGCCCTGTGTTTGGTGCTTAGTGTGAGGGCACCCACTTGGATTTATATCCAAATATTGCTGAAAGTGACGGGGTTTTTTGTTTTGACTTGGCAAGAATATAAAAAAATGCTAAATTAAATATATAATTACATGAATAAGGTTACAAAAACAATCTTTGTTATTATCCCGCTAATTATTTTAGCGCTTTTTAGTTATACTCTAAAACAGCAAGGCACATCATCTGAAATAGAGTGTGGTGGGGATGCTGATTTACACTTTTTCTTTAGTGAGTCCTGTTCTGTTTGTGCAAGAACAAGTATTTTCTTAAATAATCTTGAACAAGAATATCCAGAATTAAGAATTTCTAAATGTAACTTGTCTGAAGAGGAAAGCGTTGAAAAATTACTTGAGTTTTATGCGGAATATGATGTGCCACGGGAAAAGTATGGCACAGTTCCTATTATATTCTTACCAGATAAGTATCTCGTTGGATTTGGAGATTCTTATGCCAATGCACTTCAAGAGTATGCTGGGCTTTTGAGTACAGCAACGACTACGGTTGCCATAACTGCACCAGAAGAAGTAGAAAATGTTATCAGAATCCCTGTTTTAGGTGAAGTGGATGCAAAACAATACTCCCTACCAGTGCTTGCCATTGCTTTAGGATTTTTTGATGGCTTTAATGTTTGTTCATTGGGTGCTTTGGTTATGATACTTGGTTTGATTTTAGTTTTGAGAAATAGAAAAAGGATATTATTGTTTGGTGGCGCATTTATAGTTACTACTGGTTTAGTGTACGGTCTTTTAATTGTGCTTTGGTATAACCTTTTTGTTCTCCTTGCTCCGTTTTTGAAAATAATGGAAGTTCTGATAGGTATTTTAGGAATTGCCGGAGGTATTTATTTCTTAAAAGATTTTATAAAGTTCAGAAAGCAAGGGCCTACTTGTGACATTGCAACTGGCCAGACATTTATGTCTAAGTTTTCAGCTAAGTTGCAAGATACTTTAGAAAACCGTACAAGTATTATCGCTATTATTTTGAGTATTCTTTTATTCGCTGTAGTAATAACCGTAGTAGAGTTTCCATGTTCAGCTGCCGTACCTTTATTTTTCGCGGGCACATTAGCAGAGGCAGGTTTACCTGCATGGCAGTATCTTTCATATATAGCATTGTTTATTCTTTTCTATATGATAGATGAGATTGTTATTTTCCTAATTGCCGTATTTACAATGACAATAAAATTAGCATCTAAAAAGTTTGTTGTCTGGATTACTTTAGTTGAAGCAATAGTGCTTTTTGCATTAGGACTTTATTACCTTTTCGGATTTTTAATCTTCCGTTGATAAGTGTTGCATTATTTTGTGCATTTGTTAATATAAATAATATGTTAATCAAAGTCGTTTCACAAACTACTACATACAAGACCTTCTTTTATCAAAGGGGTCGTTTGACTTGGCTTTAGAACAATAAACCATACAAAAACAAAGGACCCCTCTCACAAGAGGGGCTTTTTTGTAAAGGAGTGAATCAGAATGTCAGAAGATGTAGCAAAGATGATTTATGCTTTCAGGAAACTTGTTGACGGAATATCATCTGGGCAAATAGATATGCCAGAAGGAAATGCCTATGATGACCTTATTGCAATTAAGAATGCAATCAATAGATTGGAGGGTAGTGAAGAAGAAATGATAAAAGTGTTGAGCGCAGCAAGTTGAATCCCAGCTCTTTATTTCTCTATATACCCCAGTGATAAAGCATTGGGGTATTTTCTTTTGATTTTAAATTTGTTAAGATAAGTCATTATGGAAAACGAAAATAAAAAATTCAAAATAGTAATAATCAGTGGCAAAGGGGGAGTGGGCAAATCAATGCTAACTTCATCTCTTTGTCTTTTGTTCTCTAAGGAAAATAAGATTACAGCTGTTGATTGTGATGTTGATGCTCCTAATTTAGCTATTTGGCTTAATGAGACAGAACAATGGCAGAGAGTGGTTCCGGTTAATACTTTTTCAAGAGTTAAGATTGATTATGATAAGTGTACGAATTGTAATGTTTGTATAAATAGATGTCGTCTTGGAGCCATAGATAGCGTAGATGGCAAGCCGGATATTAATGGTTTCTTATGTGATGGTTGTGGGGCTTGTGAAGCTGTTTGTCCGCATGGGGCTATATCTTTTATTTCTACTCAAAGCGGAGAGATAAAAACAAAGCAAACAAAGTATAATTTTCCTTTAATTTTAGGACATCTTTTTTCAGGTGAAGGCACTTCAGGTAAGGTTGTTAGTGAAGTAAAAAAGGAAGCTGATAAGTTTGAGAGTGAGTTGCAGATAATTGACTCAGCGCCTGGAATTGGTGCTCCTGTTTTAGCTACATTGCGTGATGTTGATTTTGCTATTTTAGTTGCAGAACCAACCCCTTCTGGTTTTTCTGATATTAACCGTATTTCAGATGTTGTCCGTCGTTTTAATATTCCATGGGTTTTAATTATTAATAAATGGGACTTAAATGAACAAGAAACTAATAAGATAGAGGAATGGGCTGGTGACAAAATGATAGGTAGAATATCATATGATAATGGTGTTTTAAAAGCAGCCGCTGATTTCACGCCTGTGATGGAAACAGATTTAAAGGTTGCGGAGGAGATAAAGATTATCTATAATAGATTAAAGAAGCGATTAGAAGATGATCTATTAAATTAAAACTATGGATAAACTTTATGTTTATAGTGCTGTGAAGTTGCCTGATAACTTACCTGAACAAGTTATCCTCAAACAGCTACCTAAAAACAAGAAAATTGTAATTATATCACCTCATTCTGACGATGTTTCTATTGCTATGGGTGGCACAGTCACTATTTTAGCAAAAGAAAATACAATTATTCCTGTTTTGTTTTTTACTGGATATAGAGGTGTAGCAGATCAAGATAAAAAAAGAGCTACAGATATTCGCGAACAAGAAATGAAACAAGAAAGTAAGGTTTTAGGTATTGAAGAGCCAATTTTTATGCGTCTAAGTTCTTATGACAGAGAAGAAGATGAAAACTTAGATGATGATATCTTACAAGTTGAAAAAGTCATTAAAGAAGTAAAACCAGATTTGATTTTTTTACCAAAAAAAGACGATCAACAGCCAAGACATAGATTGGCTGCTCAAATTACTCTAAAGGCACTTAAAAATCCGCAGTTAGATACGCAGGAAGAAGCAAAAACTCCTGTTTTATCTTTTTACGAAAACCCTTGGTCGTTATTTGATGCCGATGAGTTTAATGTTGTCTTTGTTTTGCCTAAAAGGGCTGTTCTGAAGAAGATGAAAGCAATTGAACAGCATGCCTCGCAATTAGCTCGTACTCCATTTGATAAAGCAAGTTTAAGTTTAGTAGCTTTCAGGGGAGCAGTGGTGCCAGAGCAAAGAATCTTTGGTTATGGTGAAGAAATAGGAAATAAATTAGACCTATATATTGAAGCATTTAAGTTTGAAAATTTATGAGAATAATAGTAGAAGACAATTATGATAAGTTAAGTGAAAAGGCGGCTCAAATAGTCGCCCAAAAAATTAGAGAAAATCCAAGGATTGTTTTAGGTTTAGCCACAGGAGTTACTACAATAGGTTTGTATAAAGAGTTGGGGAGAATGTATAAAGAAGAGGGCTTAGATTTTGCTAATGTTACTACATTTAATTTAGATGAATATGTGGGACTAGCCCCTGACCATCCTCAAAGCTATAATTTTGCAATGAATGAGAATTTGTTTTACAAGATAAACATTCCAGAAACAAATATCTTTATTCCTTATGGTCCGGTTCGTAATATTGAAAAACATTGTCAGTGGTATGAGAAAATAATACAAGAAAAAGGAGGAATTGATTTTCAGATTATAGGTATTGGTGGAAACGGACATATTGGCTTTAATGAGCCAGGTAGTAGTTTTGATTCAGTAACAAGAGTTGTTGATTTAGACGAAAAAACCATAAAAGACAATGCTCGGTTTTTTGATAGTATTAATGATGTACCTAAACAGGCAATGACTATGGGTATATCAACAATTATGAATGCAAAAGAGTGTTTCTTGTTAGCTTCAGGAGAACATAAAGCCGAGATAATTGAAAAGGCCCTAAAAGGGCCAGTAACAACCGATGTTCCTGCTTCTATTTTGCAAAATCATCCAAATCTTATAGTTATTTTAGACAAGACAGCAGCTAAGCAGAACTAAATAGATCCGTATAACAGTTAAGAATAGCACAGAGAGCCTTGATTGGCTCTTTTTATTTACTTCACAAAATCAACTTTTAGATTATGGTTGAGAGCTGAAGCAATCTTTTGAAGGGTTTCAAGAGTAAAATTTTGGTTGCCTGCTTCCATTCTTGCAACAACGCTCTGAGTAGTGCTTATCCTTTTGGCTAGTTCTTTTTGTGTAAGTTTTTGTTTTTTTCTTAACTGCAGAATTTTATAAGCAGTTTCTAATTGCTTACCGTATTCATCAAAATACTTTTTGAATTCAGGATCTTTTAGTTGTTCAGCCAGATGTTTGTCAAAAGATGGATATGTAATTTTTTTATTTCTATTATTCATAATTTACAAAAGATTTATTTGATTCACAGTCATGGAGATTATTAACAGCACGAATAATTTCTTGTTTTGGTGTTCTTTTAGTTTTTTTCAGAAAAGCATGTAGAAGAATTATTCTTTTTCCTACAAAAGTGAAATAAAAGACTCTATGCCTGTTGTGGGAGAAGTCCACTCTTAGCTCTCTTAATTTTCCAACAATATGTTTAGATAGAGGCTCTTCCAAGTATCCTTGGTTTTCCTCTAAGAAGGCAATATATTTAAATACCTTCGCCCTTTCTTTTTTATTGAGTTTAAGTATGTATTCTCGTACAGGAATTTTTTCTGTGTGATTATTTTTATAATAACACACGACATAGTTATCCATGTATTCAAGCCTTGACATTAATATAGCATAAATGCTATATTAATGTCAATAGTAAATTTATTTTTTTAAACAACCCGAGGATTTTCCTCGGGTTGTTTTTTGGATTATTGATTATACTATCTAACTATCTATGTAAGGACTGCGTATATTATCCATACTGCTAGTACTGTCCATATTAGAATCACTAACCAGGATTTTTTTATAACCCCATTCATTAAATCTTCGCTAAGAACAATAAGTTTTTTGGCATATGGTAGAAAAGATAAAGAA
The DNA here is from genome assembly GCA_013203565.1 of Parcubacteria group bacterium. Taxonomy (GTDB): domain Bacteria; phylum Patescibacteriota; class Minisyncoccia; order Minisyncoccales; family CG1-02-41-26; genus JABMPZ01. The sequence goes on from JABMPZ010000078.1 coordinate 16,471, forward strand.
ATTAATAGAGAAACAAAGAGCGTTATAGCTCCTACTTCAACTATAGAGAATTTAGAAAGAACAATCCAACCTACAAGGACTGTTAAAGCTAAATAAATAATATAGACAAGTGGGCTACTTTTAAGAATTGCTCTAGAGAAGCCAATCCATTTTTTCGGGCTAAAAGAAATTGTTATTAGTTTCACAAGAATAAACAAAGCTAATATAAGGGCTAAAATTTCAATTGATGACATAAATTTACTATTAAGATTAATTATGTTTTTCCGACCTTTTGGAATTTTTCAGTATTGTATGTGATTTATTTTATTCTAACATTTTTTGTTTTAATAACATATCCTGTTTTGTATTTTATGTAAAAATGTGCTTTAATTTTATATAGAGTATCAATCCTAATCAGGAGGAATTCTAATGCTAGATGCTAAACAAGAAAGGTTTGAAAAGTTGTCTATACAGGCGTATGGTTTTGGTAATGAAGTAATGGCAGCCAGTTTTGCAGAAAAGGCATATTCACAAGAAAAACAAGAAGGTCGGGTAATAGATCCGGTATGGGTTGTTCCTACGATCATTAAAAACCCTCCAGAAATTAGGGGCTAAATTAGCCCCTAATAATGAATGATAAAAATAGACTTGACCACTTGATTAGTGTGTTAGGTCTATTTTATTTTAGTGTTGTGTCTATGCTTTTTTGAAAGATTTCAAAACTATCCAAGCTATACCTCCTCCGGCTATTGCCGTTGCTAGTTGTGGCCATGATAGTAATGCTACTGCTTTTTGTGCTATTGGTTTTTGTGCTATTAAATTAACAACAATAAAGCTTGTTGAATAAAGGAATACAAACTTTATGACACTGGATGCTATTATAGCAGTCCAGAATTTTCTTTTGAGCAAATGAAACACTAAAACTAAAATTACATTGCTTGTGATTATAAAGGGAATGGCCACGGCTAAGGCTGATGGCAAGAGTCCGACA
>JABMPZ010000079.1 GCA_013203565.1 Parcubacteria group bacterium
GAACAAACCTCCCAACTCTATACATATAGAGATATCTATCAAATTTCTCATCTATAACCTGTTTTTTTAAGAATTTATAGTGTTTTTCTATTAACCTGTCAGCTCCTTTGATGTAGATATCATCTCTGTCACATAAGAGTTCTAATAAGTTTATTGTTGTTACCTTGTTATTCTCAATAGAAATACTTTTAGGCAAAGGAATGTATTCTCCCTTCTTAACTTCATCACCCCTTAAAAGTTCTACTCTACCGTTTTTTAGAGCAACCAAATTATGATCACCTGTGGTTGTTATCTCACGACCACTCTGTGTTTTAAATTTATAGAAATCTTTAGGTGCTAATTTACGCGCTGCTATTTTAACTTCACCCCATTCGCCTTTCATATTTTCATCAAAAGTCCAAACTTTCATTCCTGGAAAGGTTTTGCCTTCTAATTCTTCGTCACGAAAATCAATACCTTGTTTTTGAATTGTATTCTCAATCAATGGGCCTATTTTTGTAAGCTTAACATCTCCTTTCTTATCTTTTATTAATACAGGAGTATCTTTTTCGATACTTTTTCCAGCGCCCGAAGTTGCGAAGATTGTGCAATTTGCATTCTCCAAAGAAAACCTGTCAAACAATACAAGTGAGTTATTGTGTTGATTAATGCCATATAGAATGCCCTCATTGGCTGAAAGGTCTGGGGAAACAAATGGGAATATACTACTCAATGGGCCTGTGTTCATTGGGGTATTTACTAATAACTGGTCAAGGGCATATGGGCAACTTGAAATAAATCCATGCTTTTCTCTCATTAAGGCAGGCTTTAAGTAAATAAGTCGGGATTCAAGAATAGAACGTAAAACAGTTTCAACTTCTCTTAATTCTTTTTCTGTGTCCCCATAGATTGTAATGTATAAGCCCAACCTAAACACGCGCTCTCTTGCTGTTTGGAGTTCATCTCTTAATTGTTCAATGTCTTGATAAGCAATATCTAAAGAAGGGTCTCTTACTAATCCCTTACCTTCTCTCTCTGATATCTCTGCCTGAACTTCAGTAACCTTCTTCCGTAATTTCTTAAGAATATTCCCTGCATCAGTTGGATGAATATGCATTGAAACATCTAAAGGGGCGTCTAAATTAATGATAGGACTCAACCAGCCAGTAGATAAATATCTTGGATAAGAAAAGATAAAGAATGTCTTGGCCATGCGTTCTCCTAACATCAGATGGTTTTGTTTAATCTCAATAAAAGAAGGGGCTATAATATCTTGTGCTTTTACCTCCCCTGTTTCAACTTCTACTGCTTGTCTTGTTTTTGATTTTTTGTTTAAAAAAGGAATATTGATTTCCATAACGACAGGGCTCGGGGTCTGTCCCCCAGCTTTATAGTTTAATTGCTTCACTCTCTCCCCGCAAATACTATGAAAAGGTCAAGGAGAAAGTGTTCGGGGACAGACCCCAGCCATTATTTTTCGTGTTATTGGTCACTTAATAAGTTCGGGGAGTATTTCAGGATAGTACCCGACCTCTGCTTCTTTTGGATGATGCCAACTCCATAAAAGCTCAATTATCTCTGGTGTGGTTAATGGCACTGTGCTTAACCCACAACGACGCAAACCGATTGCTACAAACTCCATTCTTTGATAGAGCTGACTTTTACATCTTTCAAATAACTCTTCATTCATAGTGCCTGTTTGGGCTTTGTGAATACCTAATCCACCCCTGCCACTTACTTCACCTAAAGTATACGGCACTACTGCAAAAAACTGCTTTGTCATAATAATACCCTCGGCTACTAGTCCTTGTACGAATTTCCTGTATTCAGATATTTGCATTTTCAATAAATCATTTTCTTGTTTTTGCTCAAGTTCTTTAAGTTTTTCAAAATAGCCAGTGATATTAAGTCGTCGTGACTGCGATATTATTTGACAAGAAAAATCCAGAGAATTTAAAAAACTCTGGAACTGAAATACTGTGCTATTTTGTTCTTCTTCTGATTTTAAATCAAAATTCACAGAAGACACCATTAATATCCCTCTTAATGCTTTATTCTTCAAAACAATTATTCCTTGCTTAATTTCCTTAAACTCTAAAAAGGCTTGTGTGCTTGATGTTTTCATAGAGATATTGAAATAATTTTATTCTTATTCACCGGGCTCACCCAGATCAATTTTTGATTTTAGACCTCCTAAACGACTTTGAGGAGATACTTGTAATGGGTCTTGTTGCTTTTTCTTTTGCTCTACTTCTTTTTTCACTAACTTCATTGGAGAAGCACCTTGTTTTTGTTTCCAAACATATGTTCTTGGTGCGCTAAAAAACCAGAATGAATTAAGTATGAGAGAATACAAGCTATGCCCCCCTATTTTTACGAAACTCAAAGCAGCAAAACTACCCCCTATAAAGATGATAGACGTAACCCATAACCACTGGGGCATCATATACTTTAGTACAAATAAGATAAGACCTAATCCACCTGCGACGGCTAACTTTTTAAAAGTCAAACCAAAAGCAATTGTTGCCTCTCTTTCTAAAAACTTGGGAACTTGAAATTGCATAAATGAATGAAGTAAAATTACGAAATCTTATACCCTCTGGGTGCATATCAAAAATCGTTAGTAAGCGAACTTACGAGTTCTTGCTCTCAAAGATTAATTATTCATTTTACCATAAAAAACAATAACAAAAAAACAAAAAACCTAGCCAAAATGTGGATAAGTTTTTCGTAGGAATTATACCTCTATAAAAATATCTACCATTTCTGAGGCGGGCCAATTCCAAGATCTTTACAAATTTTCCTAGATAAATTATTGTCTATTTCTGTATGTCGAGGCACGGTAGAAATCCTCCGAATTAATGGATTAAAAAAGACGCTATGATTAGCACCTTCTCTCAAAAACACACATCCATTTTTCAAAAGATGTTTTATTAAAATTTTACGCTTCATCTAAACAATTGAAATAGATTGACGGATAACCTTTTTACCTGCAAACTCTCTCTGTGTAATAAGTTTATTTGACTCAAGTACTAAAAAAAGAGCCTCTTTTAAGTTTTCTTTTGCTTCCTTAAGAGTTTTTCCTTGTGTATTAACGCCTGGGATTTCTTCTACCCATCCCAAGTACCATTTTCCACTTTTTCTAAAATTTGCTGTAAATTGTTTTGCCATACTTTATTATAAGAAAATAAAATATTCTGTCAAATAAAAATTTAAATCATTATAGTATACAGACCACCATGAACGACATTAGAACCGAAATTAGTAGTTATAATGAGGTCGTTTGTATTCCAAATATAAATTTTTACCTTAAAACAAACCTTTAGCAATGTATTGCTTAATTAAAGTTTGATAAGGAATTTTTAGTTCGTTTGCTTTTTCTTTCAAACGACTTAAAAGATATTCTGGCACCCTCAAAGAAATAGACCTTGAAGTTGGTTTTAAATCACCGAAAGATACGGGTTTAAAATCACTCACTTCAAAGTATTCTGATAAATCAATTTTAGACCAAAACTCTTTTTCTTGGGCTTTATTCTTAAATTTCGGTATTTTTAATTCTTTTTTTATATAAACTCGTTCTTCTCTAAAATTTTTTAATATTGATTCTGCTAAAACAGTAGAAAGCACCGTTGGGACGGCGTTCCCTATCTGGAGATTTCTATCAGTTCTTGAGCCATAAAATTGATAACTATCTGGAAAACATTGAATTCTTGCTCCTTCTCTTGTTGTAAGGGGTCTTGGAGCCTTAGGGTGTATGCAACGAGAAGATGATGGGGTACTTAAATTTCTCGTTATAGTTGTAGATGGTCTTTCCCACCATAACCTACAATAGGTATTCTTGAACCCAGATTTTGGCCTTAATTCTTGTGGTAAGTCTTCTGGAGTACCGCCATCTGGTAATAATTCCATTATTTTTACTAATTTTGAATTATTTTTGGGTGCATTATGGTCTTGTAACCTTTTGGGTGCATTTATACGCATTTGTTTTTGAAAATCATTTTTAGGATCAGAAGCATATTCAAAACTTTCCATTCCTGATTTAATAAATGGCAAATCACCTATTGCATCTTCAAGCGTTAAATAAGGTTTGAGTTTTCTATTCAATAAACTTGGTTGCGCTCCAGCATTATAATGTGTCGGTGTCGCATACTGAAAATCGGTTTTAAGTTTTGAACCAATTATAACAACCCTTTCTCTTATTTGAGGTGCCCCATAATTTGCTGAATTCAATAGTCTATATTGAACCTTATATCCTAAAGATTCAAACAGAGATATGATTGTTTCCAATAATTTCCCATTTTGCATTGATAAAAGCCCTTTCACATTTTCAAAAAGGAACAGACTCGGATTGAACTCTTTCAAAACCCTATAATACTCTTGGAACAGCTTCCCTCTCGGGTCGTCAATTAACCGCTTGCCAACAGTAGAATATGCTTGACAAGGCGGACCACCGATAATTATATCTATTTTAGATAATCCTAAATCTTTTTTAATTTTTTCTAATCCAAATTCTTTTATATCCTCAGTATAAACTTTTGTTTTTGGGTGATTTAAGGAATATGCTTTTGCCATATTCGGAAGAATTTCATTAGCAGCAACTATCTCAAAATTTTCGTCTTGAGCAAAACCATAACTTAATCCCCCTACGCCACAAAATAAATCAATTATTTTTAATTTCTTAGGCATCTTGGTTAAAATTTATTTCACTAAATTTGACTGGATTTTCTGTTAGTTTCCAAACAAAATAATTCTGTTCAATGTTAAATACGGTTTGCCCCTCCATTTGCTGTCTTGTAATCCAATTTACATCTTTATCTTTAATATCATCTAATTTCACAAAAGCAACTTACCCATTAAACAAGTCAAAATGTATTGCTAAAGTATGCATTCTAAGCTCTTTGAAAACCCTTTTTGCCTCTAAAACTTTGTGTTGTTTAATGTCGTTTGTGCCAGTAAACCCCGATTGTATTTCAACCCTTATCTTTTCTTTTTTATTTATCTTTATTTCTAAATCAGCTTTTGGAGTTCTTTTGAATGTTCGGATGTTTTTAAAATCGTCATCTCCAATTAAATCAATCTTTGAAATATTAACACCAAAAACTAAACACAGCGCTTTTAAAAAAAATTGAGATACAATAAAACCACGCATCCAAGAAAAATATACTTCCTCTGGTCTTCTTCCTTGATTATTGAGTTTTGGCAATATCCCATTTAATTTAATTATTTTAAAAGGATGGTCTATAAACTCTTTCTTAAATTTTTTAATATCTTCAACTCTTGTTTTTTCTGGAATAATATCATTAATTTTTTTTACTACTTCAAAAAGCCTTTCATTCAAAAGGTTAATATAGTTAAGGTCAACTGCCGGGATAATGTCTTTAGCACCGAAAAACTTCTTTGTATCAATTTTATTGGCAAAACCTATCGCTTGTCTATATGTACTAAAATATTCTGCTGTTATTGTTATTTCTCTTGGCATATTATTTTATTTTCGCTTTATTTGATTTGTTATCAAACATATACTTCACTTACATAAATTATAAACTAAATCTCAACAAAAAACTACCCTTGCCAAAGGCAGGGATCTTTTGTCAAACTTCTTATCCACAATCCACAATTTAATTTTCTCGACTCAAGGTCCAGCCACCCCTAACGAAAAAAGCCCTGTGTTTATAGGGCTTTTTCAATAGCAGGCCACCGTGGACGACGCTAGAACCGAGATTAGTGGTTATGATGGGGTTGTTTGTATTCCTGATATGTTAATCGTGTAAATTACCCTTCACTATTGACAAAAATTCTCATTTTGATATAATAAAAATGAAAACAGGTTAATAGTAAAGCCTAAATCGTCTGCCTCACCAAAGCGTGAGGCTACTCCCTGCAAGCCAGGGTGAGAATCAGGCATTAGGTAGTCAGCCTGTTTTCTTTTTTTATTGCATCAGCAATAATACTATAAAACTCTGTATTTTTATTATTATACTTTTGATAAACTGCCCAAGCGACTGCATCAACTAATTCTAATTCTTTTTGTTCAAATTCACTTTTATGCTCAATAGATAAAAACTCCCCTGTTTTTACCGTATCATTTATAACTCTATCTATCTGATTACGCACTCTCGGTAATGTATAACGTTTGTGTACAACTAAACTCAACCGAGGATGTACCCCCAAAGCAATATCAACAGTTTGTGCAACAAGTTTTGCATAAATCATATTTTTATCTAGTTTGGGCTTTCCTTTTTTATTCCAAACTCCAACAATAATCTCTATATTTCTTTTAGATAATTCTTGTAAAACTAATTTAATAAATCCCTTATTTTCTTTGCTTGCTTTGAAAATCTTATGTACTTTAATCTTACCCCTTACCCTACGTCGGGCAAGCTTCATTACTCTTTTTAGTTCACCTAAATCTCCAACGATAATTACAGAAACAACAAAATGACCGCCTGTTTCTGCTTTTTTTTCTAAAATCCCAGCTTCATCAAGAAGTCCATAGTATAATTTAGCCATAATAAATAAAAAATTATTATCTATATTCAATATAGCATATAAAATACTTTGCTCAAAAAGTTCGAAGCCTAACCACCCCCATCAAAAAAGCCCGTGTTTATAGGGCTTTTTCAATAGCAGGCCACCGTGGACGACGTAAGAACCGAGATAAGTGGTTATGAGAGGATTATTTATGTTCCAGATATGAA
>JABMPZ010000080.1 GCA_013203565.1 Parcubacteria group bacterium
ATAATGGCTTTCCAAGCGAAGCGAGGAAAACATTCAAGGTTCTGTGAGCGTAATCGCGAGCAGGTTCTTAGATAATGGCTTTCCAAGCGAAGCGAGGAAAACATTCAAGGTTCTGTGAGCGTAATCGCGAGCAGGTTCTTATAATTACTTATACAATCTAATGCAAGAAAATATACAAAACAAAGAAGACCCTCTAGACCTAACTCTTCGCCCTAAAACATGGGACGACTATGTAGGACAAGAAAAGGTTAAAGATAATGTTAAAATCATTGTCACAGCTGCCAAACAAAGACAAGAACCTCCTAGTCATATGCTTTTTTATGGCAATCCAGGTTTGGGTAAAACAACCATTGCCCATTTAATTGCTGACGAAATTGGGGCTGACTTTAAGATAACCTCTGGCCCTGCAATTGAAAGAGCAGGTGATTTAGCTGCTATTCTAACAAACCTTGAACATGGCTCTGTGTTATTCATTGATGAAATACACCGTCTTAATAGGGTTGTTGAAGAATACTTATACCCTGCAATGGAGGATTTTCAACTCAATCTCATATTAGGAAGTGGTCCTATGGCAAAAACAATGACATTAGAAGTGCCTAAGTTCACCTTAATTGGTGCTACCACTCGCTTGGCTTCTCTTTCTAGCCCTCTTCGCTCTCGGTTTGGCGCTAACTTTGGCTTAAACTTCTATGAAAACTCTGACATTGAACAAATCCTCCACCGTTCTGCGCGTATTCTTGATATTGAAACAGAACAAGATGCTTTCCCTGTTTTAGCTGAATGTTCTAGATATACCCCAAGAACTGCTAATCATATCTTACAAAGGGTTCGGGACTTTGCCCAAGTAAAAGGGCAAGGGATTATCACAAAACAAATAGCTCAAGACGCCTTGTCTCATCTTGAGATTGATAATATCGGCTTAACTGCAAATGACACAAGGATTCTACAAGCAATTATATCAAAGTTCGGAGGAGGACCAGTGGGCTTACAGGGCTTAGCAGCAGCAACAGCAGAAGAACAGAACACAATCTTAGATATTTATGAGCCATACCTAATGCGCCTCGGCTTTGTAGCAAGAACCCCAAAAGGAAGAATAGCAACAAAACTAGCATACAAACACCTAAACATAATACCTCCAAAAAACCAAACCCCTTTGTTTTAGCTCTGAAACAATAAAAAAATAATGTTTCAATTATTTGAAAAACCAACAATTAAAAAATTACTATCTGTTAAAGAAGGGCAGACATTTGATTGTAAAAAAGCTCAGATAGATAAAACGGACTTGTCTAATCTTATGATTGGATTCGCCAACGCCGATGGAGGAATTATAGCTATCGGTATCGAAGAAAGTAATAACAAAAACCGAATTGTTGGAGGTATTCAGAATTATTCTATTAAAGAAGAAAGATTTTTAGGCTTTCCATCTCAATGGATTATCCCACCAATAAAATTTTCAACTAAAGAAATAGCTTGTAAAAACCATCAAAACAAAAATGATAAAATAATACTTATTGAAGTTGAACCAAGCGACATTGCACACGCTAATCGAAAAGATGAAATGTACCTACGCATGGGCGATAAAAATATTAAATTAAATTTTGAACAAAGACAGCTCTTGGTACACGATAAAGGAATGACGCATTATGAATTGTCAAAAGTAAAAAACATAACAACTCAAGATCTAAATGAAAAATTAATAAAAAAATATACAAACCAAATTCAATGTTCCTCCATAAACCAACTACTAACAGGAAGAAATCTAGCAACTCTCAAAAATGGCGAACTTTCTCTAAACTTAGCTGGGATATTATTATTTGCCAAACAACCAGAAAAATGGCTTGACTATGCCCGTATTCGCTTTCTTCGTTATGAAGGATTAACAGAAAAAACAGGAGAGAGAATAAATATCACCAAAGATATAAAAATTTTTGGTCCTCTTCCTATTCAAATTCGAAAAACCGAAGAACTATTAAACAGTATCTTAAGAGAATTTACAACTCTAAACAAAGAAGGTAAATTTGTTACTACTCCAGAGTATCCGAAATTTGCATGGTATGAGGCGATAGTTAACGCTGTTGTCCATAGAGGATACGATCGAGGTGGTGCCGACATACAAATTAAAATGTTCGATGATAGATTAGAAATAATTAGTCCTGGTCGTTTTCCAGGGTTAGTAAGAGAAGAAAACATCCGTGATGTCCATTTCTCTCGTAATCCTAAAATAGCAAGAGTGATGACTGAAATGGGCTTTGTTAGAGAATTGGGCGAAGGTGTCAACAGAATGATTGAAGAAATGAAAAAAGCTAACTTGCCCGAGCCAAGCTTTAAGGATTACGGAGATATGGTAACCATTACACTCCAAAACAAAATTCAGTCAAGAAAACTCCACGAAGTTCATATGACTGAAAAACAACTTAATAAAACGCTTTTGGAATCCCTAATCCCTGCACATCAAAAAATAGTGCTATATACAGCTGAGAATAAAAGAATTACAACGCGAGAATGTAGAGAAATATTAGGGAAAAGTCGAGAAACTGCTGTTTTGGCTCTCCGTAAATTGTCATCAACAGAAATGCAAATTTTAATAAAAATAGGCAAAAGCGGTCCAAAAATACACTATATATTACACCCAAGAATTTATAATGAAAAACCGGACAGTAACATAAAGGTGCAACAGCAAGAAACATTATTATAAAAACTCTTTTTAGCTATAAGTACAACCTATTACACATCTATTACACATCTATTACACATTGTGGATAACTAAATACACATAGGATTTTAACCACGAAAAACTTCAATTGAAAAACCCTCTCTTAGCTATATTCTAATAGCTTTGAGAGGGTTTTTTGAACAATATGTCATTCTATTTTTTCCTTTCTATAATTCTGCCGTTATCTATTTTTGAAGTATCAGTGTGGCATTCAACTATAACCTTATCACCTACTGCAAAATTATTCTTTCCGTGCATTGTTCTTATTTTACCAGCTAAACCAACGTTGACCGTATAGCCATTTTCAAATTTAACTTTAAACTTCATTCCATGTAAACGTTGAATTATTTCTGCTGGAGCTTGCGCCAATTGTTTTTTAGACATTTCTCACACCACCTTTCTAGGCAACCCAAAAAAATTGTATAGTTATTACTACCTTCTTTATAGTCCCCTACTTTTATCTTGTCAAGCTTTAATGTTAAGATATAGGTATGAATAAGAAAACCTTTATTATACTTACTATTCTATGTCTTGCATTAATACCTTTTTTGGTATCACATGCTGAGACAAATGTGGTAATTAACGAAGTCGCATGGGCTGGGACAACTGATGATTGGCGGTATGAGTGGGTTGAGTTGTTTAATCCATCTGGTGCTGTTGATATTACTGAATGGCAGATTGATAATGGCGCAAGTGGTAATAAGGTCTTGGTTTTAAGTTCTGGCACAATACCCTCTAATGGGTATTTTTTGATCTGTAAAAAAGAAATGACTGGATGTGATTTAGTTGAGACAAAGCTATCACTTCATAATGAATATGACAAAAATGGAAAATTAACTTTGAAAAACAGTACTGGGAATATAGTTGACTCCACACCAGTATCAGATGGTAAGCTCTGGCCCGGAGGAGATAATACAACAAAACAAACAATGGAACGAAATGGTAATGACTGGCAAACAAGTGCAGAGCCAAATGGCACACCAAAGTATTCAAACAGTATTATAGGTGTCATAGAGGAGAACCCAGAGCCCCTGACAACACCTGAACCGCCAACTCAACCTGTAGTTCAAGAACCAACTCCATCAATAGAACAAACACCAGAAGAACAATCAGATAAAAAGAGTCCCACTCCGCCCATAGAGCCAGTACCAACACCAGACCCAGTAGTAGTTCCTCCTGAAATTGAATACCCAAGCAATATATTTATAAACGAGATACTCCCCTCTCCAGAAGGCGCTGATGCTGAATATGAATGGATTGAATTGTATAATGCAAATGGTTTTGAGGTTGATTTATCTAATTGGCAAATCAGAGATAAAATAGGGGCTGTTAGGACATTTACTTGTCCCAATGATACTAAAATACTGTCCTATGGGTTTTTGTTACTTCCACGAACCCAAAGTAATATAACACTACAGAATAGTGGAGATGGCTTAGAACTTCTTAACCCAAACCAAGAAATAATATATTCAATTGATTATCCAAAAGCCCCACAAGGGCAATCATACAGTAAGACAGAAGAAACATGGAAATGGAGTACAACTCTAACCCCAGAAAAACAGAATATCGCTAACAAACCCATAAAAGCAATCACTCAACAAGAAGAACAGGAGGCCCGCCCTCCCGTTATTGCTGACACTAAAAACAATCAACAGGATAGCCAGCGGGAGAGCGGGCCTCCCGCCACTGCGAATATAGGTGATGCGATACCCAAAACCACAAAACACATTCTAACTCTTATCTTTGCAATTATAATCGCCGTTGGTTCTGGTGTAGTTGTTCTGCTCCTCAAGAAAAAAAACAAACACAAATAACACATAATAACATTTGACCGATCGGTCAAATGTTATTATGTGTTAGAAAATTAAAAAGATTAAAATAAAAA
>JABMPZ010000081.1 GCA_013203565.1 Parcubacteria group bacterium
ATTAAAAGCGCAACAACTACAATAACTGCAATTATGATTATCCAATAAATAATACTCATATAGATTTAAGTGTATAGATTAAAGTGATTTTTATACGGACCTTTACATTACACAATAGACCCCTGCAGGGTATATTTTCTCACTCGCTCGGTGTAATAAGAAAGATTACTTTCTTATTACACTCTCGCTTCGTTCGAAAATAAGCAACGATGTTTATCGTATAACCTTATACTAAATTATAAAGATAGTAAAGTCAAACCTAACTGTGGATAAATTCATTACACAAGTCATAGACATCGTTCCCAGCACCCATAAACACTATGATTTCATTGCCTTTAAGGTTTTCTTTAAGATAATTCAAAACCTCTTGTTTTGGTAGATATTGAGCCCAATCCTGTCCAATAGCTTGTACTAACTTCTCTGAATTAACCTGTTCTTTGAGCTTTTTATTCTCTCTCCCTTTAACATCATAAACCTCAATTATACTTAGATTATTAATTGGGTTATCTTGAAACACTTTAACAAAATCATCAAACAGATAAAAAGTACGCTGATATTGATGGGGCTGAAAAACACACCATACTTCTTTCTCTGGATACTTTTCTTTTACTGCTTTAAGAGTTGCTGATATCTCTGTTGGATGATGAGCATAGTCAGAGATAATCTGAAAAGACCTCTCCCCTATTCTTACACCCTTCTCCTCAAACCTTCGCCATGCTCCCTTAAAACTTTCTAATGCTTTGATGGCTACTTTTCTTTCAACACCCACAGCTTCAGCAGCCATAATAGCAGCCCCTGCATTGTATTGATTATGTTTCCCAGGTATTTGCAATTTAATATCTATTAGCTGAAAGTATTTGACTTCACAATCAACTTTTTCAACAACCTTTTTTATATTCTCATCATCTTTATTAGCAACAACAACTTTCTTAACCTGTGCTACATATTTTTTAAAAACATCAAGAATATGATTAAGGTCTTTAAAGTAATCCATATGTTCTTCTTCTATATTCGTCAACACAGCAATCTCTGGAGCATAATTCAAGAGTTTTGCTTTGTAGTCATCTGCCTCAATAACTAAATACTTACCCTTACCTAATTGACTACCATCCTTTGTCCCAATTATATAAGTTGGCTCAAGACCTGCTTGTTTCAAAATATGTGCTATCATACAAGCAGTTGTTGTTTTTCCATGCATTCCAGAAACAGCAATAGTAAAATACTCTTTACTTAACTCACCTAATGCTTCAGCACCAGCTAAGCACCTTATACCAAGTTCTCTGGCTTTCTTCAACTCAACATTATCTTCTGGAACAGCTTCAGAATAAATAACTAAATCAATATCATCTGAGATATTCTCTGATTTATGCCCAACAAAAACCTCCACACCTTTTTGCTGGAGAATCTCTGTAATTTCAGAGCCCTCAGAATCAGAGCCCTGAACCGCATTACCTTTTAAATGATAGACATTGGCCAATCCTGAAATACCTATACCGCCAATACCAATAAAATGGATTTTCATAAATAATATTTTATTACAGACCTATTCAATCGCTCTATTCTTTGAATTTTATCACAAAATACAATATAATTAAAGGAATAATAAACAATATATGAAATTAACACTTAAAAAATCAAATAGAGACAACACGCCTGAAATAATGAGACAGGCAAGATATAGGTATATGGGCCAATCAGGAGACCAACAGAGCTTTGTCAGGTCAGTTAGTCAAAACCCATATCCAAGGTTTCATGTTTATCTAAAAGAAGATAAACAAACCAAAGAGGTGTTTTTCACATTACACCTTGACCAAAAAAGAATGAGCTACAAGGGCTCAAATGCACACAGCGGAGATTACGATGGAGAGCTTCTAAAAGAAGAATCTCAAAGAATAAAAGATATCTTTGAAAAATGAACAACAAAGAAATAGCTAAAATTCTATATGATATCGCTGATATGTTGGAGATGAAGAAAGGAACTCCTTTTAAGCCGAGGGCTTATCGCAAGGTAGCTTTGAATTTGGAAAACCTACAAAAAGATGTTTCAGATATTTATAAAGAAAAAGGGTTAGCTGGTCTTGATGAAATAGATGGAGTTGGCAAGAATATATCTGAAAAAATAGAAGAGTACTTGAAAACAAAAAAGATTGCAAAACACAAGGAGTTAAAAAAAGAAACAGCAATACAGCAAATTGTCACACATTTTTTTGAAACAAAAGGATTAGATCTTAAAGAATTAAAAAAAAGTGCTAAAAAGAAAAAAATAGTTTATTCAAGATATACAAAACCAGCAAAGCAGTTATTAGAATTAGCAGGAAGTATTGAGGA
>JABMPZ010000082.1 GCA_013203565.1 Parcubacteria group bacterium
AATCCAGGCTGAGCTACTCGGGCACACTGAAAATCTGAGATTTTCGTGCGGACCTTGAAACAAGTTCAAAGCCCAATGCGGAGGAAAGGATTCGAACCCTCGTAAGCACTAAGCTAACAGGTCCTAAGCCTGTCCCGTTTGACCACTCCGGCATCCCCGCAAAATGTGTTTTGTCAACTACGCAACCAGTTGACAACCCTTATAGGTAAAGTATTGAGAATTATCCTTATTTATAAAACTTTTGCACGATTACATACCAGTTGGTCTAAGAATTTATTTAAGAAAAAAGAAGTAATTTAATTTTTTTTTATCTTTTCAATAAAGCTTTCTTTCTTGAAAATTTAGTTATCCTGTAAAACCTTTGGTGATACTAGCAAAAGATGTACTAGTACTAGCATAAGTGTTATGTTCAATCTTTAAATTGTTTAATTGGTCTTCTAGTTTCATCATCAAATCGAAAAAAGAGGGGATCATGTTATAAGCTAAAACTGCCCTTTCTCGTTTAAATATAGTAACATAACTCATGATTTTACTATCCAACAAAACTTGTATTATATTTAAATTCTTACTCTTTATATTCCTAAAAATCCAATTAAATATTTCTGGATTTTCTATAACTTTTGCGATCCTATATACACCTTCTCTCAAAAAATCAAATTCTCTTTTTGTTTTTTGTGGATAAATAGCATCTAAATAATTATACATGTTTTTTGGATTAGTAATAATTTTGAATGTTTTGAGATCTTCCTCATTTAAATTCAATTCCCTTTCTTTTTGTATTATAACATTTTCATACCCTCTTGGCGGGTTTTCAGATAGTAACTTCCAAGAAATATATTCTCTCCAATTTATTGGAAGGTTTTTAAATATCTTTGTTGGTATAACTTCTAATCTTAAGTCTTTATAAACTGCTTCTTTTATTTGTTTAGTGCTATTTACATCATCAACTATAATTGTTTCAAAATCTGTATATTTTTTTGGAAGAAAGGGTACTGCCTCAAGAATCATTGAACCAGTATTGTATGCTCTTCTTTTCAGACCACTTTTTGGCACAACAATATATCTATGCGATGGAGGGAATGCAAAATCTTCTGGTTTAAAATTTTTTAAATATATCTCCTTAAATGATTGATTTATCGGAGAATCAATTCTTTGGGCATCACTATTTTTCCTAATTATAAAATAATATATTGAAAAACAAATCCAAATAAAGGGTATAAATAAAAGACTAATTAATGTGAGTAAGACTGCCACTTTCTATTACCTCTTCTTTATTTCTCATATGACAATCTCTTTTTTTACATACTACATATATTCTCCCTCTATGAGTAAAAATTTTTTCAATATGTTTTTCATTAACTTTTTTACCACATATAGAACAAGGAGGTAAATCCTCTATATTTTTATTGTAATACATCTTGGCCCAATTTCTTAAATTTCTTCTATCAATTATATAAGAATTTCTATTATCAGCAATTTTTGTTATACTATATGCTATTCCTAAACCCATTAATAGACTTAGTGTTATACTCATAAAGTAAAAGTAAATTTGCGATGTATATAAATATTATTATTCTAGAGTAAATAAATCTTTAATCCTCTCTAACTTAGTCATCGCAACCTGAAAGCTGATTTGAGAGGAGGATTTATAAATAATTAAGACTATGTAATTTAAGAGTTAGGTAAGAATAAACTACTAAAACCTATTGTTGTTCGCAATAATCAGTCTTAATGATATAATTCCAATCAATTTCATCTGGATTAGAATAAACTTCATAAGGCAATTCACAATTATATGTTACATAGTCTGCTTCTATTTCATACTTATAATATACACCTTCTCTTTCTTTAACATCAAGATTACCTGTAGGCACTCTTGTGTCTATTACCACACATTTTTCTTTTTTAATCCCTTCAATTGTCCAAGGTTCGGGAACTAACCCTGATAAACCTCCAAATGCAGGACTACAAGTAGCCAATTTCTCATTAAAGGATGGACTCCCAAGACTAATTCCGTTCATATCTTCAGCACCTTTCCACCAACAATAGTATTGGTATAACCTAAAAGCACCTATACCCAATAGGATAATAAAAATAAGAAGGATAATACCCACAATTTTTAATAGTTTACCCATATGCTAAAGTGAATAAAAGATTGTTTAAAAAACTATTGATTCCTATGTTATGATAATACCCTATTTGATTTTTTAAAATTATTTTTTAAAATTATTTTTCGATTAAATTTAAATAGTAGCTTCCTATTTAGTATAAATAACAAGAAGCAAGGGCTCCAAACCATCTGATAGAGTTCTAAAGAATGCTTCTAAAAAAATAAAAAGGGGGGATAAATATGGCAAAAAAAATTAATTTGTATGGCACCGACTTCAGAATCATGACTAGGGGTAACAAAGCATTCCTAGCCAACTTATCGAAAACTAGAATACCAACAGAGAAACAACTTGAAGTGCGTGATAGATTTAAAGAGGCGGTTCATAAGTGCAAAGGACAAAGGCAACCAGAATTCTCTCGATGTGTCGGGGACGAGATTACAGTAAGGAATATTATAGAAGAAGACGTGATAGAAGAAGACTTTGAATAAGGGGGTGGTTGACATGGACGAAAACGAAGCTGTTAAGGCGATAGGAGAAAAGCTAAAAACTCTAGGAATTTCTGTGATTGACAGCCGTGATAGTTGCATAGCAATAATTCACAAGCCTACTACTCAGGAAGGAAGTTCTTTCAGGATTTCAGCATTTGGTTCACAAGAATGTATCAACAATATTAATGCAGTCCTGCCAAGCGAACAACGCCCTTTATTTCTAGACGGAAAAGCGGAGAATGGTTGAAAAAGAATCAGATTTAGCACCGAATTTAAAAAGACCTCTGGGTATGATCAGTACTCAATGTAAAGGTCGTAGTGGAGAGAAATTCCACCAATGCCAACGCTTATTATCGCAGAAATGTTTACCCCTTCACAAATCAGGGGATTTCCAAGGCTGTCTTAAAGAAAAAGCCGATCTTTTGCCAGTAGATAAAGAAAATGAATGAAGAGATCAAAAACTTAGCTGACAAATTGAATGATAAAGGGATAACTGCTTTTTTCATCAAGAGCGATGGCAGTGCTATAGCTTTAAACAATAGTTGTCTTGCTGTTATAAGTATTCCTCTTAATTCATTTGGTGTTAGGGTTCAAAGTTGGGGCAATGAAAAATGTATTAACGAGGTGCACAATATTTTGTGTCAAAACTAAGATGAACCCCATTATTGCCACCACATTTATTATCGCTGATTTCATTCCTATTTTATTTTTGTTTAAACCTAAAATAAGCAATAGTTCTTACAAAAAAGGTAACACCTGTGGATGCAGATAAATATGAGAAAAATTTTTGTGTACCTTTAATTTATTTGCTGCCAATCTTAATTATCCCGTTAATAAAAATACCTAATAATAGAACTCCAGTTAATACTTCTGCTGTAGCAAAATATCTGAAATAACCTGTGGGTTGAATGTCACCATAACCTAAGGTTGTTAGTGTAATGACAGAGAAATAAAATCCCTCAGTGTTAGTTAAATTTTTGGGTGTATTTCTATCATACATAATATTCTCACCACTGGAAGGAAGAGTATACATTTGTCCATAAAGAATTAATGTAACTAAGATTATTAACCCTACTGGGATAATGAATCCCAATATTCTTTTTGTATTCATAAAAGAATAGATAAAATAAAATATCATTCCAACAGAAGAAATAGTTATAAAAGATATTGCTGCAACTATTGGGTTATCAAATATTCTTAGTAAGACAAAAAAAGAGATGTAACTAAGTATAGGAAAAACAAGAATTTTGCGAAAATTATCTAAATTATCAGAAGTTATCAAAGGAATCATTACAAAGCCACATAATATTAATATTGAACTCAATATAAAACTAGCTGAGAAAATACTTTCTATTCCTAAAACTATAAACAAAATACCAATAACCCAGTAAAAGATTAATTTTAGTTTCTTTTTTTTAACATTATCAAACATAAGAGTCACCAATCACTAAGTGTTAAAAAATAAGAATATAAAAATCTTGCTATATACATCAAAATCTTTCAGAAAACCCGAAGGATGAGCTTATTTTAAGCAGAAATGCTTAATAAAGATGATGGATGAGTGTTCAATTTTTTCGGGGGCTAAAACGAGAAGGGACAAGAAAACTTTATATATGTGATAGAATATATTACTTTCATAATGGCAGTTACAGGTAATACTGAAATTTTGGGAGGAAGAGAGAAGAAAGTTCTTGAACAAAATAAACGAAGTAATGAAAAAGTTCTTTTTTGTATTAGAGGTTCTGGAGGACAAGCCATCGTCTCATTAGATAAGAGACTATTAGTAATTAAAGGAGGATTTATGGCTGGTGCAACTTTTGGTTGTCGAGTTACTAGTTTTTATTATAAAGATATAACAAGCATTGAAGTAAATACTGGTTTAGTTAATGGGATAATTGAGATCTGTACGCCAAGTAATCAAGGCAACAAAGAAAAAGATTTTTGGTCAAGCGATAGAGATAGAGATCCTTGGAAGGTATCTAACTGTCTCCCTATAGCAAAATCTGACTTAAAACATTACCAACCCTATCTTGAAAAAATTCAGAGTTTCATCGATGAAGCTAAGCATGGAAAATCACATTCAAGCAGTGATGATGTTGCATCTCAAATTGAAAAGTTGCATAATTTGTATAAATCAGGAGCATTAACAAAGAAAGAATTTGATGATGCAAAAAAGAAGCTGATTTCCTAGTTCTCACAAAATGGAAAAAATTGGAAATGTTTTAACAAAAGAGGGTAAATTTTATAAAAAATAATGTCCGGTCCGGTAACTTAACCTTTTTGTAACTTTTAGGGCATAATGTAATTAATATGCTTTAATGAGGGAGTTTAATACTTTATTAAAAATCTTTCTGTTTTTTGTGCAATATTTATACAATTAGAAAGAACTATAAAGCTGTTTATTCAAGTAGCTAATAGTTTTTTTAGCCAACTCAATAATCTCATCGTGCTTCATCTATAGACAAACTATATACTTTACAACAATAATATTTATATAGCACGCCTCAATTAAAAAATAGTAGAATTGGGGTGATTAATGATTTTACAGGCTTTTATTCTAAAGTTCAAAGCAATAGTCAAAAGAGCTGTTTCTATAGGAAATCATATTCAGCTTC
>JABMPZ010000083.1 GCA_013203565.1 Parcubacteria group bacterium
CAAAGTGCTGGAGCAAAAGATGGTATTGTGACAATGGGTGAGCTAAAAGATTATATGAATACTGCTATGCCAGATGAAACTCAGAAGGTGCTTGGAGTTGCCAAAAGACCTGTTATCATGACCAGCAGCGGTGATCCCAACATATGGAATCTTACATTGCAAGCTAAGTAAAGATATTCTGGTATAGACCGGCACCATATACTGGTTCAATATTACAAGCTTTTATGGGTCAAATTAGTTGGTGACGCAAACAAGGCGCTGCGCTCAGTCTGCATGTAGCTTGTAGAGTAAATATAAATTTTACTCAATATCTAATATTGTGCCAAAATAATTATCCAATGGGGGGTGAAAGATAATTGGGTTATCTCATTTGTTCAAAATGCAATCATGTAGCAGGGAAAGACAAACCACCCCAAACAACTTTTTGGGGAAGTTTGATTTGTCCAGATTGTGGGAATTCTAAGTTTTTTCAGTTACCGAAACTTCCCAGTGGCGTAGAGGAATCTACTATCACTGGACAAGATGGAGTAACTTCTGATTCACTTACTAATAGAGAACCCAAGGCTCAATCCTCTTCAGAGGATATTAAAACTAATTTGCTTTTGCTTACATGTGCAACTTGTGGTCACCAGTTTTCAAAAAGAGCCAAAGAATGTCCAAAATGTGGATGGCAGCAGCAGGCCATTTGTCAAATATGCCACCAACATATACCTTATGACAGTTCTTCGTGTCCTGAATGTGGTGATCCTAAACCGTTTGGAAAAAAAGAATCTCACATGCCTTATGTTGGCAAGAAAAACATTACCACGGACACTTCCAGTTTTGATGCTCAAAAAACTCAAATTCATAAGAAAATTTCTGAAACTAATGCAGTCTCGAAGCCAATTGAAAATAAATTGCATAAAAATACCAGTAAAACATCTTTATGGTCATGGAAAACTTTAATAATTTCTTTAATAATTTCTTTTTTTCTCAATATTTTCCTTTCCGCCGCAACTGGGACCAAACCAAGTAAAAATATAATTTGGACTGTTATTTGGATATATCAGTCAATTGAAGCATGGAAATATTGGAGATGGAAAGCACTGTTGCCATATCCGCTGTCATTACTTGTTACCTACCTGCTTATTGTAATTGTTGCTGCAATTCCAGGAACGGAAGAATTGTTTTGGGTGAATATTATCGTGATGGGCACTTGCAACATCGGGGGCCTTGTCATTTTTTATCAGCTTCTTCAAAACAGTAGGAAAACAAGCTACTCTTTAATGGGAACAGATCAAAATTGAATTAAAAAGCACATATAGAGGCTCAATATTGATCACAAACCTTAAGGGAAGTTCTTGGTCTACTTGAGAAATATTAGATTACTACATAAAAAGAATTTCTATCCCGTTAAAATACCCACTTTCTTTGGCGATTTTGTTCATCCTGATTGGAACAGGCTGTGTGTTGATATCCAAAAACAAGAAAAAGGTTAGGTATATAAGAAGCGTTAGGTGCAAAAGGAGATAAAAATTGAAACGACTCCACTTAATAATTTTTAGCATTCTGATAATGCTGACTATTGCATTTGTCCAAAAAACAACTGCACAAGCACCAAAAGATCCTCTATATATTGATCTTAGCAAAACTATTGCCTTTGTCATGGGACAACGTTTCAACTTAAATCGCATTAAGGATAAATACCCGGCATTATCGTTACAAGTCCAAAAGGCAAACCATGAATTTAAGTATGCATTTGGAACTGCAGAAGAGAATATTCAAAAGGCGCTAAGAGATACCTTCAAGGATAAATACTCTGAATTTGTTGTTTCAACGGAAATTCAGATTAAGTCTATTTTGATGTCTCAAAAAATAAGTAAAGAAATTGCCATTCAATTTCTTGATGAAGTAGAGTCAAGATCAAAAGGGAGAATACCCTCTCCAATCTTGGAAACTCTTTTAAGTTATCAGTTTGAGGACAGACCATTCGATGAATTTAGTCGAGGGTTTAAAACCATATACCGCACAAAAGGACATCCAAAGGCAAAGGGTCTTGACTTTCAGGTTGAGTATCCTAAAAGTTGGTCATTGCGTGAGGGAAAGAGACCGAACATTATTCAATTTTTCAGTAGCAACAACGGAAGGGGTCCTGCCAATGCTCTAATCTTGACAAGAGACCTCGTAAAAGAATCACAAGGAAAATTAACACATAAAGAGATAGCCGCTCTTAACACACTTGAAGGAAGTCAGGAACTATCTTCGGAATTATTTTCGGATAGCAGTCTCAGAGCGATGGCGAATGGCATGGGTATGACCAATGTCCGTGCCATAACTATTAAAAGAATTGTATTGGATCGCTGGCCAGGAGGTATGCTTGAGTTTATTGGCGATCAGCAGCGTCTTGATTTCACAATTACGATGTATAATCGAATGTATGTTGCCCTATATAAAAATTACATGGTTTTATTGCAATGTCAGATCTTTAAACTACCTGATGATACAGAAGATACAATGAAAAAAAGGATTTCAAAGTTCGTTCCACTTTTTCACCTTATGGCAAATAGCTTAGTGATACAAAGTCAATATTAGTTATGAACAATGGCCGGATGGTATGGCAGATTGCCTTCCGCAGAGACCTTTTGGTATAAGCAGGAAAGATCCAGCTCTTTGACGACATCGTTGACAATCTGTAATAAAATTATATTTTAGATAAATGGTACTGGTAGGTGATATTATGAAAAAAGTATCTTTTCTTTGTTTTTTAATCGTTTTTTTTATTACATGTATTAGTTTTGGTGATGATTTAAATGAATCACAGAAGAAAATTTTAAAATTTTATCCTTCTTGGACAAAAGAACAAAAAAATGTTTATTTTACTGAAACAGCAAATTATTACTCTGAAAGTTGCCCACAGACTATTGATAAAGTAACTACTCTAATGTCTGTTAAACCTTTATTGGAAGAACCTGGATTGAAATATATAGTGAAATTCTCTTTGGAACAAGTTGTTTGGTCAGAAAAAGAATGGAATGACTTATTTAGAGATAACAATATAAATTTACACAATAGTTTGTGTAGTGATCCATCAATGCATTTTTTTAGAAAACTAAAAGATACTGTTTTCGTATATGATTATTTTGATAAAAGAGGTGTCTTTCTAAAAAGAATTTCAATTCCTCTCAATGAAGATTGTGCAAAACAATAATTTCTGTTCTTAATTCTTCTGGTAATGTTTGTGTTTGTCATACTTCGTTCTCCTTTTTATGTTATTGACAGGATATCCTGTCATACATATTTATGATCAGCGTCAATTATAATACCCGCCTGACGAC
>JABMPZ010000084.1 GCA_013203565.1 Parcubacteria group bacterium
GAAGAAGTGGTTAATGGTAAGTGCGAGAGATGTGGAGGAGAAGTAGTTAAAAAAGAAAAAGAACAATGGATGTTGAAGATAACAGAATATGCAGATAGATTATTAGAGGATTTGGAGAATGTTGATTTTCCAGAAAGAGTAAAAACATTACAAAGGGATTGGGTAGGCAAAAGCACAGGCGCCGAGATTATATTCAAAATCAAAAACAGCGAAAACATTGAAAACAAAAATGGTTCAAAAAAGAGCGATCGCTCTTTTTTGAACCAGAAGGAGAAGTCAGTCAAAGTGTTTACAACACGAGTTGATACTATCTTTGGGGCCACCTATTTAGTGTTAGCTCCAGAGCATCCTATTGTGAATGAGCTTAGCTTTACAAACAAAGATGAGGTTGATAAATATATTAAACAGGCGTTGGGTAAATCAGACATAGAACGGCAAGAGAATAAAGAAAAAACAGGGGTTAAGTTAGAGGGTATCACAGCCACAAACCCAGCAAACAACAAACAAGTCCCTATTTTCATAGCTGATTATGTTTTAACTGGTTACGGAACAGGAGCTATCATGGCAGTGCCAGCCCATGACCAAAGGGATTTGGAGTTTGCGAAAAAGTACAATCAACCTATTGTTAGAGTAATTATGGGTGTACAGAAAAAGCCATGTTTTCCGGACAGAGCTTTTGAGGGAGAGGGTTTTATAATAAATTCAGGAGAAGAGTTTAATAATTTGAAATCACAAGAAGCAAAAGAAAAGATTGGACAAAAGATAGGTGCTGATAAGAAAATAAATTACAAGTTGAGGGATTGGGTATTTTCTAGACAAAGATATTGGGGTGAGCCCATTCCCATGATACATTGTGAGAAATGTGGTTGGGTTATTGAAGAGAGCTTACCTATTGAGCTTCCTAATATTAAAGAGTATGAGCCAACAAAAGAAGGGGAGTCACCTTTGGCCAAAGTAGATAAATGGGTTAATGTGAAGTGCCCTAAATGCAAAGGAAAGGCAAAGAGAGAAACAGATGTTATGCCTAACTGGGCTGGGAGTAATTGGTACTTTATGCGGTATTGTGATTCTAAGAATGACAAAGAGTTTGCTAATGAAAAGAACCTTAAATACTGGATGCCTGTTGATTGGTACAATGGAGGAATGGAGCATACAACTTTACACCTACTCTATTCTAGATTTATCTTTAAGTTTCTATGGGACATAGGAGTAGTCCCTAAAGAATTAGGCAATGAGCCGTATAAAAAGAGGACATCACATGGCATGGTTTTAGCTGAAGGCGGAGTTAAGATGAGTAAATCAAAAGGTAATGTAATCAACCCTGATGATGTTATAAAAGAATACGGAGCAGATACTCTAAGAATATATGAGATGTTTATGGGCCCTTTTGAGCAGGCGATTGCATGGGATACTAAGGGTGTTAAAGGAGTGAGAAGGTTTTTAGATAAGGTATGGAGATTAAGTGATGAGGGCGTTAATAAAAAGGGGTCTTTGGAATTAAAGAAACTCTTACATAAAACAATAAAAAAAGTAACAGAAGATATTGAGAATTTGAAATTCAACACAGCAGTAAGTGCTTTTATGGAGTTTAGTAATGAATGGCAAGCAACAGAAAAGGGCTTAGCAGAAGATGATTTCAAGGATTTGTTGAAACTTCTATCTGTGTTTGCTCCGCATATGGCAGAGGAGTTATGGAAAGAAATAGGGGGAAAACAGAGTATTACACTTGAAAAATGGCCAGAATATGATATAAAGTTAATAAAGGAGGAAAAGATTAATTTGATTATTCAGGTTAACGGAAAGGTAAGAGGCAAGATAGAAGCACAAGCTGGTATCTCAGAACAAGAAGCAAAAGAACTTGCTGTAACAGACAAAGGCATAAAACAATGGTTAGACAACAAAGAAGTCAAAAAAGTCTTCTTTGTTAAAGATAAGCTAATTAATTTTGTAATATAGTTTTAAGTTATTGACTCCAGCGAATTACAATGAGATAGTTGTAAAGTACTTCCGTCGTGAAGTTTTATATTTTTAGACCATAACAAGGAAGACAAGTAAAAAGGTTTGCAGCCGTAGCAGTAGCTACGGTAAAAGCC
>JABMPZ010000085.1 GCA_013203565.1 Parcubacteria group bacterium
CAACAGCATCTGCAACCATATAGTCCACATCAAACTTATCAATCAAAACAGCATCAGTCAGTGTCTTATACTGTTTACCCTGAATAAACTCAATTTCAGAGTAATAAAAAAGGCCAGCGCCACTACGAAGTTTAGATGTTATCTTACGAATAGCACGACCCAAAACCCGAATCCGACCAAAATCAGAAGTAAACAAAGTAAAAATCTCATCAGCCTCACCACGAGCCTCATTCTTCAAAAAAAACCCACGAGTACGATAATGTGTAAATGCCATATTAAAAAACTACTTCAAAATTTCATCTATTTCTTTTTTAACTAAATAATATATTGGCGATGTTTTCTTAAAAATAGACTCATTATCACTTTTCTTATCAAGAATATCAAAAAACAAAGAAACTTCTTTATTTACATCTTCTTCAGTGGGCATACGCCAAATCTTGTCTGTTGATGGAAAAACTTCAGCCATTCCTTGATAAAGTTTTTCTTTCTTTTTCAAAGAAATTTCATATTTTTCTAACACACGAAAAAACATTTCCTTATTGGTGCTTCTTGCTGTTTTATTTTTAACATCACTATCAACTATATCAATAGCTACATTTATTTCACTATAATCTTTATTATTAAAGCTATCTTTTTTCATTATTCTATGCATTATTTTATCTAAAATTTCTATATGTTCTGCTTTAGGCAAAGCAACAAACGCCCTTGTAATAAACGCTCCTCTCGGCTTTAATAAATCACTTAAATGCTTCCACCATACTTTATATTCTTTCCAACTCACATTAGTCGTAACAAAGTCTCCCAAAATCACATCATAATAATTATGTTCAAGCGGAGCTGTTACCCAGTTTGCTTTTACCCAAATTTCCTTTTGGTTTTTTATTTTCATCAGTTCTGTCATTGCCAACATCATATTTATATTTATATCAACGACAGTAACATTATCTGTATATTTTACAGCTAAAGCTCTCAATCTTGGAGTAGAACCTAAAATAAGTATTCTGGGTGATTTTTTATTCTTTAATACACGACTAAGAAAACTCTCATAAATTTCCAAATCATTAAAAGATGGTCTGAACGGGGCTTCAACCTTACGCCAATTTTCCGCCACCTTTAACCAATATTCATTATTACTAAATTTGGACTTGAATTTTTGTTCAGACATATTTATTAAATTCAATTTCAGTTTCTTTACTATAATGTAAAATAAATAAAAACACTTTATTCTACCCTAACACTTCGAAAAATAATGACAACTTCTTAATTCACTTTTACTACAATACTGTAGTAAAAATGAATTTGACATACGGTTTTGTTGTTTAAAATACCTAAGCTACTTTTCTGTCTATACCTGAAGCGTTACGCAAGACATGTAGACGCTTTTTGGCAGCTTTTACTTCCCATGAATTCATATTTTTAATATTCTTTTTAATATGAACAATCTGTTGTTCTATCTTATTACGATGATAATATTTCTTTCCATAACCTCCTTCGCCCAACATCTTAGAAAGTACTGCTTTTTTATTCTTTTTAACCTCCCAATAAGGAGTGCCTGTCCTTTTAGCATATGATTTTAACACATTGTCTTCAAATAAGCGTCCCTTAGCAAGACCACTGTTATCAAACTTTAATGGTTTTTCTTGATCTAATACTTCTTTGTTATGCTTTTCCTTAAATGCATCTAAATCTTTTTTATGATCATCTAATGACAACGGCTCCGGGCTGTTTTTCCCTTGAGCTGGCTTACTCTCTGGAGTAGGGGTTGGTTGTGACTGCGGAACATTATCTGGCCCTACTATTTTATCTAAAATTCCCATATTTTTATTTATTATAGTTACTTTATTAAAGTATAGCTGAAAATGAGTTCTTTGCAATAAAAAACTCTCTGTGGCTATGTTTAGCAATAATCACAGAGAGTAAATATTGATACCGAGTTCACAATCCCACCCCAAATTAGTCGGAGAGCAGAGGAAAGATATGAACATTTTAGACCTGCAAGGAAGTGGTATCATCTCCCTAATCCTCACCTGTTTTATAAGCTCTCCTGAAAGAATCTGACCATATATTAGCCTCCTTTCATCTCTCTATAGAAATTTATGCTAATTTCATTATATACTATTTCTTATTAAGCGCAAGTAAAAACTGCTTGCCGTCTATTTCTACTTCTTTTTTTTGGGTAAACTCTTCTTGTTTTTCCTTGTCTATTGGGGCTGGTTTGAGATGTTTAGATTTTGTTGTTTCTTTAATTTGTTTCTCATTCTTCTTTATTATCTTCACTAAATCATTGTCTCCTGAATAGTAGACCGTGATGTCTTTATCTTGTGGTGTTAGTCCTGCTTTCTTTCTTAAATCCTGAATATGTCTTACTATTTCTCTCACTTGACCTTCTTGTTTTAACTTTGGAGTTATTTCTGCATCAAACTCAATATCTTGTTTTGATTTCTCGTTTACTTCAACTTTCTTCACATTAACTTCATCTGCAATTAACTCAAAAAACTTCTGTGAGATTTTAGCTTTCACAGTAAGTTTAGCTAATGGTTGACGCACTCTTAACCCAAGTTCTGCTCTCTTGGCTAATGCTATGGTAACTACTTCTCTTGCTGTATCCATTTCTTTTTCAAGATCTTTGTTAATTACTTTTTCATTTGTTTTAGGCCATTCACATAGATGCACGGACTCGGGCATATCTTTTGTTTTTAATCCCTGATACATTTCTTCAGCAAAGAATGGCATTAATGGAGCTATTAACTTCAATATGTTCAATAGAACATAATACAGGGTCTGTTCTGCCTGTGGTTTTTCTTTTTTATCTTGAAACCTGCTTCTTGAGCGCCTAATAAACCAAAGGGATAAATCATTGATAAACATATCCTCAATCCCCTGACTCGCCTTGTCTGGCTTGAAGTTATCAAGATTCTCTGTAACTTCTTTTATTAAACTATTTAAACGGGATACAATCCATTTATCTAAAACATTCTTGGACTTTGGAAGGAGTCCGACTCCTTCCACTCCTTTTCCTTTTATTTCTTCTGAAGCGTATGTTTTAAAATATGTATAACAATTCCATAATGTTAAAAGCTTTCTTTGGTTTTCTTTAGCAATGTTAAAACCAAACCTCATGTTATTCTGTGGGTTTTGTTTCAAATACATCCATCGCATTACATCAGCCCCTATTTCTTCAACAGCATCGTCAAACCAAATAGCATTGCCTTTGGATTTATGCATTTCTTCTCCTTTCTCATCAACAACAGAGGCAAACCCTAATAATGTCTTAAATGGTGGTTTACCTTCTAAAACCTGCGACATCACAAGCATAACATAGAACCAATTCTTAAATTGCCCTGGAAATGATTCTGTAACAAAATCAGCAGGAAACCACTTCTGCCACTCTTCTTTTTTATTATGAAAGTATGGAACATCATCTGCTCGGTTGTCATCACTCATTGTAGAGAATGGTACAATTCCAGCATCAAGCCAAGGTGTGCCAACATCTTTTATTCTATTGGTTTTGCTACCACACTTAGAACACTTGATTTTAATATTATCAACAAAGGGACGGTGAGGTGATTTACCTTCAAACTGTTCCCATCCCTCAACTGCTTTTTCTTTCAACTCTTCTTTAGAGCCAATAACATCAAAGTTTCCACACTCACACTCAAAAATAGGTAAAGCCAAGCCCCAATAACGCTTTTTGGAAATAAGCCAATCATGCATATTATTCAACCAATCAATTTCTCTTTCTTTACAAAACCCAGGTAGCCATTTTATCTTTTCTACTGATTTCTTCAATGGCTCTCTTAATTCATCCATTTTAATATACCACTCATCAACAACGCGAAAGATAAGCTCGGACTTACAACGCCAACAAGTTGGATAACGGTGCGTATAGTCCTCAATCTTGAAAACTCTTTTCTTTTTCTCTAAATCAGTAAAAATCCATTCTCTTACTTTATTACCACCAACAAACATACCCGACAACTCACCAAGCCCATCTCTGTATTGGCTGTCTTGTTGGGTTAAATCAATAACAGGTAATTTTAGGTCTTTTGCCAACTGGAAGTCCTCTTTACCACAACCCGGAGCTATATGAACAATACCTGTACCCTCTTCTTGAGTTACTTCATCCCATAAAATCACCTTATGACTATAGTCACCCAAACTCTCTTTTACTTCTAGTAGTTCATCAAACAAACCCCCATATTCCATACCTTCAAGCTCTTTCCCTTTTATCTCCTCAATAACCTCACCCTCAACTAAATCAACTTTTTCTTTTAGTATAATAAATAAATCTCCATTATTATCTTTAACTTTTACATAATCTAAATCAGGATGCACAGCCAAGGCAACATTGCCCGGTAAAGTCCATGGAGTAGTTGTCCATACAAGAAAGTATGTTTTTTCCTCTCCAACAACAGGCATTTTAAAGAATATAGATTTATGTGTTAATTCTTTGTACTCCTCTGTTAAAATCTCATGCTGTGATATTGCCGTCCCACAACGAGGGCACCAAGGCACACTGTCTCTGCCTTTGTATAGTAATCCTTTTTCTTTACATACTTTAAGAAAATGCCAAATAGAATAGTTATTCTCATCAGACATTGTGTAATATGAGTTATCCCAATCAGCCATCATACCTAACCTAATTGACTGGTCTGTTTGTATCTTAGAATACTTATTTACCCTTTCTTTGCATTTTTCAACAAACTTTTCTACCCCATAAGCTTCAATATCTTTTTTACTCTTAAATCCTAACTCTTTCTCTACCTCCACCTCAACCCAAAGACCCTGGCAGTCAAAGCCATTCTGAAATCTCTGCTCAAACCCCTGCATTGCTTTGTATCTTGGAAACACATCCTTATATGTTCTCCCCCAAGCATGATGCACACCCATTGGGTTGTTGGCAGTAATCGGGCCATCTAAGAAATTCCATCTGTCATTGCCTTTGTTCTTTTCTCTTAACTTATCAAAAATCTTCTTGTCTTTCCAAAACTTAAGTATTTTGTTTTCATTTTCTGCAAAGTTCATAAATATAGATTAAACTGTTAATAACTATTTACTTGACATTAAAATTATGTTAGTATCAATTAAGATTGATTTTGAATTTTTGTGGGGCTGAAATGCAGAAAGTCGGCTCTACTGCGGTACATTAGTAGTCCAGCTTCGGCTGGCAACGAAAATG
>JABMPZ010000086.1 GCA_013203565.1 Parcubacteria group bacterium
CCAATTTCATTTACTGGAGCTGGTTCATTTTCAGCCATTTCCAAAACTAATTCTTTTATTCTATCAATGCCCGTATTCCCAGCAATCATTTTAGCGTCTTTTTGATTAAGCTTAAACCCGTTATACTCTGGAGGATTATGTGAGGCAGTAATTTGTATGCCCCCATCATGGTTATAAAACCAGACAGAAAAATAGAAAACTGGGGTAGGCATTAAGCCAATATCAACAACTGAAGCCCCTTGCTCTGTAATTCCTTTTGTTACTGCCTTAAAAAGCTCTGGGGAAGACAAACGACCATCACGACTAACCACTATTTTAAGTGCTTTCTTATCTTTACTCTGCTCTTCAGAAAGAAAACAAACCAATGCTCTGCCAGTTAAATATGCTACTTGTTCATTGATTTCTTCAGGATAAATACCACGCATATCATAAGCACGGAAAATCTTTTGATTAATAGACATAAAAATATATAATATTTATTTAGCTAACAATAGACTTATTTTACCTAAAATCAGTTGACTTTTCAAGTTTTTTCTGTAAGATGGAGTTAATAACAAATATATGCTATACGAACTAACTTGTTTAATAAGCCCTGACTTGAATGAAAATGAGGTTGCAGAATTTGCTGAAAAACTCTTAAAATTATTGTCTGAATCAGGGAAAATTATAAAAACAGAAAATCCGAAAAAAATACGGTTGAGCTATAAAATAGAAAAGCAGACCAATGCTTTTATGTTAAGTTTTATCTTTGAAGCAGACCCAGATAAATTAGCATCCTTAAAAGTTAACCTTGATAAAGATAAGTCAGTAATACGATTTTTATTGATAAAAACAAAAATAGAAGAAGAAAGAAAAATCCCAGATAAAAGAGAACAAAAAACACCAGAAAGTGCAAAACCAGAAAAAATTAAAACAACAAGACAAGCTAAAGACGATAAAAAAGAAATAAAGATTGACAAAAAATCTAAAAAAGTTGAAGATAAAGCCACAATGGAAAAAATAGAAGAAGATCTAGACAAGATATTAGATTCCCCAAGTGATGAGAAGCTTTAATCATAAATAAACATAAGAAAAAAACGTATGAATCTAAATAAAACATTTGTTTTAGGAAACTTAACACGCGACCCAGAAAGAAGGGCTCTACCTTCAGGTCAACCAGTTTGTAATTTCTCAATTGCTACAAATCGTTTTTATACATCAAATGACGGACAAAAACAACAAGAAGCAGAATTCCATAATATAGTAGCATTCGGTAAAACAGCAGAAATTGCTTCACAATATCTAAAAAAGGGTGCATTAGCTTTAATTGAAGGCCGACTTAAAACAAGAACTTGGGATGATAAAGCAGGTGTTAAACACTACAAAACAGAGATAATAGCTGAACGATTACAGCTTCCACCAAGATCACTTGGCCAAACACAACCAACAAACAGTGATTTTATTCCACAACCTGCATCACAAACACAAACTGTAGCTCAACCACAAACCGCACAACCAGTAGCTCGACCAGCAACAATCCCAACTATCCAGCAAGATGATATCCCAGTAATAAACGAAGCAGGACAAACAGAAACACCAACACCAAAACCACCGCAAGTAGACCACCCAACCCCAACAACACCAGTAGAAGAACCAAAACCAGAAGATAACAAACCACAAGATAACACACCAATACAAGACAACGAAGAGATAAGTGTAAAAGATATACCATTCTAAAATATATGCATTGTCAATTCTGCCAAAAAGGCAAAAAATTAGTTGATTTCAAAGAAACTGCGAGCCTAACTCGCATTCTTTCAGCTGGAGGGAAAATAAAGAGCAGGACAAAAACAGGACTGTGCGCACAACATCAAAGAAACGCAACAAAAGCAGTAAAAAGAGCAAGGTATATGGGTCTTTTACCATACACAAAAGAGTAAACACAAACTAATATTGTAAACAAAAATCTACCCGCAAAGGTAGTTTTTGTTTATTCATAAATAAAAATTGGTCTAAAATTGGTCTAATTATTGGTCTAAAAATTTATTTCTCTTCTTTCATTGCTTCGGTAATGTCTTTTTTTATTTCTTTTTCTACTGGCTTGTTTTCTTTTAAAAAGTTTTTGGCTCCGTCTATTCCTTGGCCGAGCTTTGTGTCTTTATAGTTAAACCAACTCCCTGATTTTTGAACAACTCCATACTTTAATCCCGTATTTACAATATCAGCTGTTCTGGAAATACCTTCATTCCAATAAATATCAAACTCTACACTCTTAAATGGAGCTGCTACTTTATTCTTAACAACTTTTGCACGAATACGAGAACCAATAATCTGGTCTCCTTTTTTTATTTGTGCCACGCGACTTAACTGAATTCTAACGGAAGAATAGAATTTCAGAGCCATACCCCCTGGGGTCGTAATTGGGGAGCCGAAGATCACACCGATCTTCATCCTTGTTTGGTTTAAGAATATAACAATAGTGTTTGTTTGTGAAATAATGGCAGCTAATTTCCTCATTGCTTGTGAAAGAAGCCGTGCTTGACGACCCATATGTACATCGCCTATTTCCCCCTCTACCTCGGCTTTGGGTGTTAGGGCGGCCACAGAGTCCACTACAATGGCATCTATTGCCTTACTTCTTACTAATGCCTCAACTATTTGCAAGGCCTGCTCTCCTGAATCAGGTTGTGAAATTAAAAGCGTGTTTGTGTCAACTCCAATCTTTTTGGCATAATCCGGATCCATAGCATGCTCTGCATCAATAAAAGCGCAATTACCTCCCTTCTTTTGGGCTTCTGCTAAAATATGTAGCGCCTGAGTTGTATTATGATTTACAAAACCATTACCACAAAAAGTGGCATTAGAAGGAACAGTAAAATCCATAACATGTGATAAAGATTTTTCAGTTGATACAACTTTATCCCAAAAAAAGCCGAGATTATAAAAAAATTCTAAATCCTGATATTCGGGTAAATCGCAAGCATCAGAAAATCTTTTTAATATCCTTTTTAATCTCTCATAGCTAAAATTACAAC
The DNA here is from genome assembly GCA_013203565.1 of Parcubacteria group bacterium. Taxonomy (GTDB): domain Bacteria; phylum Patescibacteriota; class Minisyncoccia; order Minisyncoccales; family CG1-02-41-26; genus JABMPZ01. Next base: position 3,015 of record JABMPZ010000086.1, read on the forward strand.
ACCTTGTACCTCCAGGAATATAATCATTAAAAAGATTCCAGTCTGCACGATTAGTGCCTCTAATTTTATCTTGATAAATCTCTAAAAACTTCTTAAATTTTTTATTAAGGTTAGGAATAGTATCCTTATTTGTTTGAATATGTTTTGTGCTTAAGAAGGAATTTTTTAATTTTTCTTGTTTTGTTTTTGTGATAAAACCAATATCTTTTGCAAAAATTCTTTTATCTTTTTGTCCATCAATATAAAGATTATAGTAATAACGATTATAAACTTTATTATAGCGAACACGAATCTTGCTGACTATTCCAAAATTCAATAAAATAATTTGTATCTGTTTGATTAATTTTTCAGACTTGGAACAATACTCTATTCCATAACAAGACTTCCAACCCTTTCTAGCTACACCACCATCACATTCAAATAAAGCTTTTAAAAAACTGGCTACAATTTTTTTTGGAGAACAAAGAATAGACCAAGGAATTTCCTTGCCTCCGGCCTTAGACCAACTCACTCCTGCATAATATAAAAAAGCCCGAGCTTTTACATTATCTACTCTAAATGCTTCTGTACTTACAGTGCGTTTATCTTTTGTTATTCTTGGTTTTTCATTAAATATTTCTTTGCAAATTTTAATAAATTCACCCTTACTTTCCTTGTTCGCTATTGTGACATTTATTTTACCTTTATTATATCCTGTATTCGTACACGTGCCATCACCTATCATATAACCCATAATCTTTGCCATTGATTCTGTTATTTGAAAATTCTGAAAATCTTTCTTGGAAGTATTATTTTTAAGTTTCATTTTAGGCCAAATTTTTGTATCAAAATCAGAAAGATTAACTCCCTTACCAAAACATTTTTGCCCTCTTTGAATTGCAATAAAATCAGTTTCTTGTAAACTATCTAACCGTCTAAAAATATAATTACCATCTTCATTTATAACTCTAATCCTATGGTTAACTGTACCTTCTATTTCGTAACCATAATTGGTTTTTATTTTTATAGTTGGCTTTAAGCCACCATTATAAAAATGACTTGTTTTTTCATAACAATGCTCAGAGTGTACAAAAACTTCTTTTTTCTGAAACTCAGGAATCTGTGAATCACCAAAAGAACTAATGGGAAGCATTCCTAACTCTGAAAAAATTACTGTGTCAGATTTAACACATTTACCGCTCGATTCACTTCCATAAATCTCAATTATTCTGCCTCTTGGAACACCTCCTACTCCTAATGCAGAGTCCAAAGCAATACTGCCAGTTGAAACACTATCAACAGCTACTTTTCTAATTCCGCTCAATTGCATAATAGACCCCTCGCCAAACCTTTCTTGTATTTCAGATAAGGCCTCTTCTAGATTTTTTGCTTTCTCTTCAACTGCTTTATCTTGTTTCTGCTCTTGTTTTTGATCCTTTTCTTTCGGCATATATGTTATTTATTGATTAATAATAAATTTAACTCTGTTCAAACTCTAAATCACTTGGGTCTTGGAAGCCGTCTTTGTCTGGCTGTGTTTCATCACTTGTGGCTTGTGTTAAAATATCTCTTGGTTTTGAGCCATCAGCCGAACCAACAACTCCATTCTCTTCAAGCATATCAAGTATTCTGGCTGCCCTGGCGTAACCAACTTGCAACCGTCTTTGCAAAAGAGAAGCAGACGCTTTTTGATATTGCAAAACAATCTCCTTTGCTTCATCATAAAGCTCATCAGGAGCTGAAAAGTTAACAATATCACCTTCATTTGCTTTTCCATTTCCGGTTCTTGCAACACCATCTCTTGGTTCGCCATCTTCTTGTTCTTTTTCTTCTAAATCCTCCATTACTTCAGCAATATTCTCTTTATTAATAAAATCAACTGCTTTCTTTATCTCAGGACTTGAAACAAAACTACCTTGTATTCTTTTTGGTCTTGAGAATTCAGATGAAAGAAACAGCATATCCCCTTTGCCTAATAGTTTCTCTGCACCAGAACAATCTAAAATGGTTCTTGAATCAATCTGACTTGCAACCTGAAAAGCAATCCTTGAAGTAATGTTTGCCTTAATTAAGCCAGTAATTACCTCAACAGACGGTCGTTGAGTTGCTAATATAAGGTGGATGCCAACAGCTCGGGCTAACTGACTTAAACGAACAACTGATGCTTCTACTTCTTTTCCTTTTGCCATCATTAAATCAGCTAACTCATCAACAATAACTACAATGTATGGCAGTTCTTCAAAACCCTTTTCTTTTTTCTTTGGCTTTTTTTCCAAATCATCATTATATGTTCTAATATCTCTTGCGCCGAACTGACTTAAAACATCAAACCTTCTTTCCATTTCGCCAACCAACCAATTTAAAGCATTCACTGCTTTCCTGGCATTCAGGATAACAGGAGTTAATAAATGAGGCAATTCTCTATAAACAGGAAATTCTACTCTTTTTGGGTCAATAAGTATAAATCTTAATCTCTTTGGAGAATTCCTTGCAATTAAACTTACAATTAAAGAATTAAGACAAATTGTTTTACCGCTCCCAGTTGCCCCAGCTACTAAAAGGTGTGGCATCCTATTTAAATCAGCTAACATAGCATTACCCATTACATCAAGACCCAAGCCCATCACTAAGTGACCTGCTACTGTTTGAAACTCGTTTCTGGCCATAATAGTGCCTAACTTTACTTTTGCTTTTATTTTATTCGGAACCTCAACACCAACTAATGACTTTCCTGGAATAGGGGCTTCAATTCTAATTGGATGAGCTGCTAAACTTAAAGCTAAATCATTATTCAAAGTAGTAATTTTAGAAAGCTTAACACCTTCAGCTGGTTTTAATGTATATTGAGCAACAGTAGGTCCTGTATTTATTTCTGCCATTTCAACAGAAATGCCAAAATTAGCAAATGTTTTTTGAATAATGGCTGCGTTATAGTTAGTGTCTCCACTTGACGCTTTTTCTTCTTTTATATCAAACAATTCAATAGGAGGTCTATTGTATCCATCATTACCAATGGATTTACTAGGTGCCTCAAGGGGTTTTTGTTTCGGCTCTTCTTCTTTTTTCGGTGTTAATGGTTTTGTTATAGCAGAAAAAATAGATTTCTTTTTAGGTAAATCAATTGACTTAATCTCAAGCTTTGGTTTCTTCTCAACAACAGGATCAATAATAGCTTCTTTTTCATCAATTGTTTCAACATCTTTTTCCATTTTCAATGGTTTTGGTTTTTTCTCTCCTTTTGGTAGAAAATCCCAAGACACTAAAACACCTATCAAAACAAACGCAGAAAATACAACAAAACTCACAGACAAACCAAAGTATGTTAGTATGGGCCAACTAACTATTTTACCAACCCATCCACCATTCATAGCCCCTATGTCCCGTGAAGCTAAGATACCAGAAATTCCCATAGCTAAAAAGATTGTAGAGACCAACATCGGAGCTACTACTCTTTTTTTCTGTGGCTTTATTAAAATAAAACCACCCAAAACAAACAAGAATGGAGTGGCATAAGCAGTATTACCAACAATAGAACGCAAAACATTAAGAAAACCCTCACCTCCGGAACCTGCCCTATCAAAAAAAGAAAAAACAACAATAGCGCCAATAACCATCATAAAAACAGCGCCTATCCATCTTTTCACTCTTGATGTTACAATAGGAGTTTTTTCTTTCTGAAACTTTGCTTTCCTATTCTTGGGCTGAACAGATTTCTTCCCTTTCCCATTTCTATTCTTTCCATTACCAACAGGACCCGAAGCATTAGATTTTTTCTTTTTCTTAGCCATTGATATATTAAAATAGTTTAAACTTGGCTTAATTTTAGCATAAAAAAACTACTTAAAGCAAGCACTTAAAAACCAAAACTGGAAGGAGCTTAGCTCCTTCCAGTTCTTACAATTTTTGTTTTATAATAATTGTGACATTTCAGAACGATCGTACTCGTTTGTCACAATATATTTTGTGACATTTGGGCACGATCGTGCTGAAATGTCATTTTTATTTTAACATATGTTTTAATCATACTTAAAACTTTTTCAATTTTTAGAGATATTTTAAGTATACACAAAACACATCCTATAGAAAACAAAAAAAAGCCATCGGCTCTTTTTGGGTTTTATGAAAGTTGCTGTATATTTTTAAGCGAATTAGAACTTTATCCTTAAACAAGACTATTTTGTTCAATCCGTAATCTTAATAAGTCCTGTTTATAATTTCTCTGTAAATTACTCCAAAAATTAGCTGACATACCAAAAACAGCTGATAGCTTCAATGCTGTTGCTGCTGTAATAGGGTTTTTTCCCCTGACTATTTCGTTTATAGTTTTTAGTGTCAAGCCAGTTCTTTTAGCTAACTCTACTTGAAACATGCCTATCTCCTTAAGCATTTCTCGTAAAGTAATACCAGGGTGGATTGTAATATTTGGATTGTACTCTTGTTTTAAGCTCATATTTCACCGAATTTCAATATTAAATTTGGCTTAATTTTAGCACAAAAAAAGTACTTTAAGCAAGTATTCCTTAAAACAAAAACTGGAAGGAGCTTAGCTCCTTCCAGTTTTTGTTTTAGTTTTAATTTTTGTTTTTAATTCCTAATTCGTTATTCTTTCGTTTTTTTCTTTAATCCTGTTCCTGCTGGGATTAGTCGCCCTAACATTACATTTTCTTTTAGGCCATTTAGTTTGTCTTCTCTTCCTTCAAGTGCTGCTTTAATAAGCACTCTGGATGTTTCCTGGAAACTTGCTGCAGAAAGGAAACTGTCAGAAGTTAAAGCCACTCTTGAAACACCCAAGATAATTCTTTTAGCTTTGCCTTGTTTTTTCTTGTTTTTGGCTAGTTCTTCTTGTATTTCTTCAAACTCGGCATTTGATAAAATCTGCCCTTGTGTCCAAGGTCCATCTCCTGGATCAACAATCCTCATTCTGGAAAACATTTGTCTAATTATTATCTCAACATGTTTATCATGGATATTAATACCTTCTGAAGTATAAATCTTTTGAATCTCTTTTAAGATATACTTCTGTGTTTCATCAAAACCCGATGTCTTATAAAGCTTTTTCAAATCTAAACTACCCTGACAAAGCGCCTGGCCTGTAACAACCTTCTCACCTTTCTTTACATAGATTTCAGCATCCGCAGGTATATTATAAATTATCTCCTCATCCTTTTTCTTGATAGATTTTTTAGTGGACTTGGGCTTTTCTGTTGTTAAATCATTTTTCACTGTAACAGCACTTTTATCTAAATCAATTTGAGTAATTACACCTTCATGAAGTGCCATTACTGCTTCACCCTTGGGTGTTCTGGCTTCAAAAATCTCCTCTACTCTTGGTAGACCCCTTGTAATATCTCCAACACTAGAAACACCACCTGTATGGAATGTTCTCATAGTTAACTGTGTACCTGGCTCTCCGATTGATTGTGCTGCAACAACACCTACTGCTTCGCCAACCTTAACCATATCATTCTTACCCATATCCCATCCATAACACTTTTGACAAACCCTTCTTGGGCTACGACAGCTTAGGGGGCTAAATAC
>JABMPZ010000087.1 GCA_013203565.1 Parcubacteria group bacterium
AGCGATCGCTCCAAAATGAACCAAAATTAAATTACCCTATATTCCTCTATTATTCTTTATTACTCCAAAATTGCTTTTATTCTACGAACTCCTGATGATGATGACTCTTCTTTTATAATCTTGAAATGACCCATATTTATAATCGTATCACAATGTGGGCCAGAACATATCTCTTTTGAAAATACTTCCCCTGTTTTTTCATCAGAGATAGTATAGACCTTAACTTTTTCTGGATATTTATCACGGAAGAAAGCTAAAGCCCCTTCATCAAGTGCATCCTTAATAGGCATTTCTTTAACTTTTACTTGAAGCCCTTGTTCTATTTTCTCATTAACTATATTCTCAACTTTTTCTATTTCGTCAGGAGTCATCTTCCGTTCAAAACTAAAATCAAACCGTATTCTCTCCCCTGTTATATTAGAGCCCATCTGCTGAACCTCATCCCCTAAAACCTGCCTTAAGGCAGTATGGAGCAAATGTGTAGCTGTATGATACTTAATCGTTTGCTCTGAATCATCAGCAAGCCCTGCTTTAAACTTTCCTTCAGTTGCAGTTCTGGATATGTCTTGGTGTTTTTTTAACTCTTCATAAAACCCTTGTTCATCAATATCAATCCCCTTCTCTTTGGCTAACTCTTTTGTCATTTCAATTGGGAAGCCATAACTCTGATATAGGTCAAAGGCCTCTTTTGATGAAATACCATCTTCTGACATTTTATTAAACTCTCTTAATCCCCTCTCCAGTGTTTTACTAAATGCTTGCTCTTCTTTTCTAAGCTCATCTAAAATGAGTTGTTTGTTTTCTTCAACCTCTGGATATACTTTTTTATAAATTTCAATAACGCTCTCCCCTACTATACTAGTAAAGTTCTCATTGATACCTAAAATCTTTCCATATCTAATGGATCGTCTAATTAGTCGCCTTAATATATAGCCTCTTTCAATGTTTGATGGAGTTAACTTTTCAGCCAACATAAAAACAGAAGCTTTCAAGTGGTCAGCAATTATTCTAAATGCTTTTTGATTGTCTTCATATTTTTTACCAGAAATCTCTCCTATTTTTTTAAGGATTGTTGTATATAGTTCAGTTGCAAAAATATTGTCTTTACCTTGTAAGATAGCTACAACTCTTTCAAAACCCATACCTGTGTCAACATTTTTTTGACTTAATGGTTTAAACTTTCCATCTGCTGTTTTATTGTATTGCATAAACACATCATTCCATATCTCTACCCATAACTCGTTATTAGCATCAAACTCTTCTGGAGCACTCCCCTCCCCTGTCCAGTAAAACATTTCAGTATCTGGTCCACATGGCCCTGTTTTACCTGCAGGCCCCCACCAGTTATCGTCTTTACCAAGATATACAATTCTTTCTTTTGGAATTCCTAAACTTTTCCAAATCTCTGCTGACTCTTCATCTCTTGGTATCTCGCCCTCTCCCTCAAAAACACTTATTGCTAAGTTTTCTTTTTTAATCTTTAACTCTTTTGTTAAAAACTCAAAACTCCACTCTATTGCTTGTTTTTTAAAGTAATCACCCAAACTCCAATTGCCTAACATTTCAAAGAATGTACCATGAGTAGCATCCCCTACTTCGTCAATATCCTGTGTTCTGATACATTTTTGAGAATCCACTAGACGCACACCCAAGGGATGTTTCTCACCCAAAAGATATGGCACCAATGGATGCATACCTGCTGTTGTGAATAAAACAGTTGGATCATTCTGTGGAATTAAAGAAGCAGAGGGCATTATCTTATGCCCCTTTTTCTCAAAAAACTTTAAGTATTTTTTTCGTAATTTATCAGCTTTCATATTATTTTTTCGGACAAATGGTCACGATCGTGCCCATAGGAAATTCTTAATGAGCCTGTGAAGGCGAATTTAGAAGTTCTTATGCTCCGATGAGTAAATGTCCGAAATTAATTCACGACAAACTGGAGCGATCGTTCTATTTTGTCGTGTTTTGAATTTTAATATGCTTTAGCGAATAGCACTCTTTTATCTGATTGTTTACCAGAGTACACACACTTGCCTTGTTCTTCTTTTGAATCAAATGGAATACATCTGATTGTAGCTTTTGTTTCTTGTTTTATCTTTTCTTCTGTTTCTGCGGTTCCATCCCAGTGCGCTAAAACAAAATTATTATTCTCTATTGTTTTTTTGAAGTCATCATAACTATCAACTATTTTTGTTTTATCTTCTCTAAGCTTCAAGGCCTTATCAAAAAGCTTATTCTGTATTTTTTCTAATAAACCTTTTACTTTATTAACAATCTCATTTATCTTTATTGCTTCTTTGCTTCCAGTATCTCTTCTTACTAAAATAACTGAATCATTAGTTATGTCTTTTGGACCTATTTCAATCCGTATAGGCACACCCTTTCTTTCCCACTCGTAAGATTTCTCACCTAAGCGTTTATCTCTTTTATCTATTTTTACTCTGACGCCATTCTTTTCAAGCTCTCCTTTTATTTCCTCTGCTTTTTCTAAAACTTCTTTATCTGCCTCATACCCAGTAAAAATACATATTATTACAACCTGAACAGGAGCTATCATAGGAGGTAAAACCAACCCCTTGTCATCACCATGAGTCATAATGATTCCACCAATGCTTCTTGTACTTAAACCCCAGCTCGTTTGCCATACGAATTTAGATTCTCCATTTTCATCTAAAAACTTTACATCAAATGGTTTAGCAAAATTTTGACCTAAATTATGTGAAGTAGCAAACTGTAATGCTTTGCCATCTTGCATCATTGCTTCAATAGTATATGTTCTTAGTGCGCCTGCAAACTTTTCTGATTCTGATTTAACTCCTGCAATTACAGGAATAGCTAAATACTTCTCAGAAAATTCCTTATAGATATTAACCATCATTTTTGTTCTTTCCTCTGCCTCTTCTGCAGTTGCATGTGCTGTATGTCCTTCTTGCCACAAAAACTCTGTTGTTCTTAAAAATAACCGAGGTCTTAATTCCCATCTCACAATATTAGCCCATTGATTTATTAAAAGAGGTAAGTCCCTATGCGACTGAATCCATCTTGAGTATGCTTCATAGATTATGGTTTCTGATGTAGGTCTCACAACTAATGGCTCTTTTAACTCTTTTCCTCCAGCAATAGTAACAATTGCTAATTCTGGTGAAAACCCCTCAACATGTTCATATACTTTTACTAAAAAACTCTTTGCAATAAATAAAGGAAAGTAGGCATTCACAACGCCTGTTTTCTTAAA
>JABMPZ010000088.1 GCA_013203565.1 Parcubacteria group bacterium
CATTTTTATTCCGTATTTCTTTTAATTTTATAGAAATTTTAGCGAAAAAGTTTTGGTTCATTTTGGAGCGATCGCTCCAAAATGAACCAAAACTTTTTCGCTAAAATTTCTATAAAATTAAAAGAAATACGGAATAAAAATGTATAACCCAACTAATGTAGAGGCAATAGAGGCAATTAACACAGCAGATGAAGACAAATCCTTTATCTTTTTAATACGAGGGTCGTGTGATGGCTGCCACATATCAAGCATACCTTCAAGCTGACTATTCAAAAGCTCTAAGCCTAACACAAAACCAATGGCTAAAAACAAGATTGCTTTTTCAATAGAGTGAACAGGAAAAGCATACATCAAAATCACTACAATAGCAGCAACAAAGAGCTGTATCCTAAAACTCTGCTCTTCATGAAAAGCAATCTTTAAGCCATCAAAAGCATGATGAAAACTATCAATTGTTTTTTGTATTTTAATAACCATATTTATTAACCATAATAATCCCCTATCAGGGGCATAAATTATTATACCACTAAATATGTTTTTTTGTAAAGAAAAATGGGGAGTGTCTAAAGGACTCTCCCCACAAATTTGCTATCATCATTTTTATCAACAACACTAACTATATATTTTAAATTCTCAATATTATGCCGGCATCACCACTATGGGGTATTATCGACTCTATTGAAATATTGAAAGAATTTAGGGTAGTTAGTGAAGCTGTCAAGCGCGTAACTCCTTTGGGAGGAGTTACTTTAGTAGCTGGTACTGCAATAACTGGTACTGCAATAACTGGCACTACAAAAAGTAGTGCTAAAACTAAAAAAGCACTTGCCATAACACACCCTTTGATCGAAGAATTGTGAATGTTCTGAACGCAGAAACCTTTTCTCACAAAAAGATTCATTTCACCCCTATTAACCATGTGATTGACCACATTATAGTTCCCCTCATCAGAGGGCACATAATTAACAACTTACCGCCTAAAGCCGTTTTTAGGGCTATTCTGATTTTCTGGAGAAAAGAGCCATTACTCTAAAAGTTTTATGCAAAACTTCACAAAAAACTTCTAAAAAGATATCGGGAGATATCTAGCAACGACATCTTTATAATAACAGCTTAAAAAAATAAATCAAGGATGCCCTTGCAATTTAAGAGAATTAGGCGTATAAAAGAGTTGTGTTATAAAGCAAGTAGAAACGGATCTTTAACAATAGGAGTGAATTATGAATATAGTAATTTGTGGCAGTATGGCAGTAGCCATAGATATGGTGGTGGTAAAAGGACAACTGGAAACAAGAGGACATTCCTGCACCTTGCCCAGAAACACTGAACTATATGCGTCTGGCGTGATGAAAGATGTTGGCGGTTCAGAAGGTGCTCAAAGAAAAATTACAGGAGACTTGATTAGAGATTACCACCAACTAATAAGGAACGAGGAGACAGATGCTGTACTAGCAATGAACAGCAAGTTCAAGAATGGTGTGCAGTGCTATGTTGGAGGAAACACCTTTCTGGAAATGGGCTTCGCTCATATAGAGCACAAGAAGCTGTTTCTGTTCAATCCTTGGTCTAAAACTCAAGAAACCATAGCCCAAGAAATTGAGGCAATGCAACCCATTGTCCTCTTTGGAGACTACGACGAAGTTGACAGATGGGAAAATGTGATAATAGACCAAGGCGAAACTCAACTTGCCCTGAAAAATGGTAACTACCGTTGTTCTAATGACGGCCAAACTATTTTCCGTGATGGTGGGCAACGAATACCACCCTGCTCTTGTGGCAAAGGAAAATGGGAACACAACAAATAAGACAACATCTATTCATCAAGGCAGAAAACTTATTTTCTGCCTTGTTTTAATTTTCCAGACAATAATACCCAATAAAATGTAAACAACAGGTAGCCAGAGCCAGTGGAGTTGGAAACTTACTGTTGAAAACGATAGATTTGCAAAGAAGTTTGTTAATTTTGTTATATAACTTAACAAAATCCAAACAGGCATTAGGAAAATCAATGCTAATGGTAAATAAATCGCTCCGAGGATTACAAAAAGGAAACCTACTACCATTAAAATAGGTAACAACGGAACAATTAAAAGATTTGTTATTGGGGATATAATTGAAAACTGACCGAAGTAGTAGATAAGGAGAGGCAACACAAAGATTTGAGCAGCGAATGACATCGCTAATAGCCCATCAATTTTTAGAAACTTGAGGGGTTTTAATTTACCCAAGTAATGTTGAAAAAATGACATTAAATAGATAATCCCCAGAACAGCAGAAAAAGAAAGCTGAAAGCCAATACTATATCGTAGTAGAGTTGGGTCTTGAATAAGCATAACAGAAGCCGTAAGTAAAAGAACCCTGTCTGATGAACTTTGTCTGCCTAGTTTCTGAGCAAGTAAAACCATACTGCCCATAATACCAGCTCTTACAGCTGATGGAGGGGCTCCTATCATTAGAATAAAGAGCCAGAGGAACCCAACAGCGAAATAGAAGGCCTGTCCGCGGTAAAGTCCAACACCAACACCCAGCCAAAGTAAAATACCACTTAAAATTACAATATGCATACCAGATACAGCTGTAATGTGCCTAATTCCTGCTCTATTTAGTTTTTCTTTCCATTCCTTGCTTATCTCTTGTTTATTGCCAAGAAGTATAGCTGACAAAATAGACGACTCTGGAGGTGAAAGATTTCTGTTAATGACATTATTAAACCTTTGTCTTAACATAGACAAAGGTTGTGTTGTAGATGCTCCTGCTGAATAACTGGGCTCTGGTATAGTCATGGTCTGGGCGCGATACAGCCCAAAACATAAAGCAATCAAACACAAACCAAAAACTAAAATGGTTTTGTGTTTGAAAAACACTAAAGAGTAAATAACCCCCAAAACAAGGAGTTCGTAGATAATAAGCTGGGGAACATCAAAAAACGAGACAATAAAAATACCCCCTATGAAAGAGAGTAAGATGAATAGTAAGGCATTTGAGGAGTGCATTTTGTCTAAGTTTTTTTCTTGTTTTTTCTATCAAGCCAAATATCTTGTGGAATTCCTGATTGCCTTATCATACCTTTGAGTGTTTTGGGCTTTAAGCTTTTACTGCCATGAAATGGTACTTGGACAATGTGCGACTTTGAATCAACATAGTAATAATGACTACCCTCAACATTACCGAGCCAAAAACCTTTTTTTCTTAAAAACTTCTCAACATCAGTGAATGTCCAATTAAACAATCTTCTTGACATATTTAACAACCAAGAGCCGTGGAGAAAGCTCCTGTATGATAACCAAAATCAAACACCTGTTTTTGACCAATAACATCTCTATTTTTCTTAGTGTCTTTTGATGAAACAATATCTTGCAATGCATTCCAAAGATTTTCATATTCTTTATCAGGTTTTTGATTTAAAGACATAGGACGCATTTTAAACTTACGAGCAGTTTCTACATATCCTTTTATCGCTTGATATAGAGATGCCTTTACTTCTAAAGGATCTTGACCTTCTTCAATTAAATTCAATTCTAAAGCAACGCCATACCATGTATCGCCTTCTTTAAAAATAATGCAACGGACAGAACCTTTGTTTATAGTATTTTTATACTTCATATTCTTATTATACACTGATATCAGTAATTTAGCAAAACAACAATGAAAAATCAAGTCTTCATTAAAGTAGATAGAAGAATGAAGCCATTTGAACTTGACATAAGGTACTTACAGAGTTAGTCTAAAATAATACAAACATTATCTTATTAACATACAGCTAAAAACAAGGGGGATATTTATGTCTGAATGTATTAATAATCATAAGGGTATGGCAGGAAATTACTGTCACGATTGTAGAGAAGAACTCTCTACTTACAGGGGTGTTTCTGATCCCTATTGTCCTAAAAACCATACCTTGAGCAAAACTTGGGGGTACAAGTTTTGTTCGGGGTGCGGGACACCATTGATATAGTCCCGCATTGTGATACAAACAAGTCCATCTGGCATCTGCCCGATGGACTTACTCTTTTTTTATCTTATATCACACTCATCAAAGAAAGGAGTTATTGCTTGTTGTATTGAAAAGAGAGTTCTATGGGCTTGTGTTTCTTGTTCTTCGTCTTGGTCTTGTATGTGGCAGAGTTGTAAGCGGTATTTCTTTGCTGGTCTTATCCAGTGGGCTATTTGTAGAACATCTTTTCTTGTTAATTGAGGAGAAAATGTTGTTGTAAATTCATATGGGACATTGTTTTGTTTGAGTAGATTAATGCTTTTTTCAACATTATCAATAAGGTAATTAGCTAAACTGCCTTTGAATCCAATAACTAAAGGGTACTTTGCTTTTGGGGCTTTGATGTCTAAGGCGATATAGTCAACAAGATTGTTGGTTATTAGATTATTTAACATTTCCGGGTTAGAGCCATTTGTATCTAATTTTACTTTATACTTTAATTTCTTTATATTACTGCAAAGTTTTGGTAAATCCTTATGAATTGTTGGCTCTCCTCCGGATATAACAACTGCTTCTAATATGTTTTGTTTTTGTTTTAGAAAATCTAAAATTCGCTTTTCTGATATTTTACCTGCTCTTTTTGATATTTCTGGCAAAACAAAATCAGTAGCCCTACACCAAGGGCATCTCCAATTACATCCAGTCAAAGACACTACGCAGGAATAGTGTTCAGGATAATCGACTAAAGAAAATTCTTGCAGACCACCAATTTGCATATAATTTCAA
>JABMPZ010000089.1 GCA_013203565.1 Parcubacteria group bacterium
CATTGCAACAGAAGGTGTCTTGACAGTTGGTGGAAACGCTACTATTACAGCAACTACTGGTAACATTCAAACCGCAGGAACACTTGATGTAACTGGTATCACAGATCTTCACGGAGATCTTGACATTGGAGGTTACGCTACTATCACAGCTCTAACTGGTAACATCAAGACCGACGGTATCTTAACAGTTGGTGGAAACGCTACTATTACGGGCTCCACTGGTAACCTTGAGATTAAGGGAGCATTAACTTCAGAAGGTAATATTAACATTGGAGGTTACGCCACTATAACAGCAGCTTCTGGTAACATTGCAACAGACGGTGTTTTGACAGTTGGTGGAAATGCTACTATTACAGGTTCCACTGGTAATGTTGACTTTGGAGGTACCACATTTTCTGCAGGCAACCTCGGTATTGGCGGTTACGCCACTATAACAGCAGCCACTGGTAACATTGCAACAGATGGTGTCTTGACAGTTGGCGGTAATGCTACTATTACAGGTTCCACTGGTGCTATAGCTATTGGCGGTACTACTGTGTTTGACCAAACTAGCACAACTACATTGGCCACTACTACAGCTTTAACAGTTACCAAAACAGTTGAGAGAGTTATGGGAGGTGTTGGAGGTTCACATTTAACTTCTGACCCACAGATAATAGCTGGGACTGATGGACAGATTGTCATCATCCAAGCAGTAAGTGACACAAGACCTGTAGATTTTGTTGATGGAGCTGGATTGAATCTTTCTGCTGCTTTTGAGATGTCTCAAGATGATACGCTGACTTTGATGTATGATAGTGCCGCAGTACTATGGATTGAAATAGCTCGTTCAAATAATTAACTTCTTTTCCGCAATGCCTATGGCAAAATATTTTTACGCAACAATTATAGTATTCCTGTTCGGATTAGTTTTATTGGCACCGGCAACTACTTTAGCTGCTTATAACACAGTTACTTTTGACACGCTTACTACCACTTCTGTTTGGGGCACTGGCATAGATTTAGCTGTAAGTTCTGGAAGTGAGGTGGCTGGATTTGAAGTTCTTTCCAGTACCATGACTGTTGATTTGATGGCTGGTTCAAGCATTACAATTACTGATACCAATAGAGGCACTTTGACTAACACTGAAAATGCTGCAATGACTTGTACTTCGGAGTATTCCAGTATTACTGTTACAGGTAATATAACGGAAACAATGACAGTTACACCGTCAACTGCTTTATGTGATTCAGTTGTTCAAAGTGTTGCAGGTAGTAGTGGAGGAAGTTATACTCCTCCTCCCACAGTAACTCCAGAACCAGAAGCAACCCCAGAACCAGAAACAACAGAAGCGTTACCTACAGTAACTGCATCAGCTGAAGCCGTAGCAATAACAGTTGCAGGAGGCGGAACAGCAGAGGCTACTACTGACCAAGGTACAAGAGCAAAGTTAGAACTTCCTGCAGATGCTGTAACAGCAGATGCTGAAGTTACCATCACACCTACTGTGCAAACAGTAGTATCAGTAGCAACTCAAGTTGCAGCTGTTCCTACAACACAAAGCGTGGTAGGTGGTTATGTGTATGATTATTCTCTTGCTGTAGCAGGAGAGGCGGTCAGCACTTTTGAAGAATCAGCTACTATGAGTTTCACTTATACGGAACTTCAAATTAGTGGTTTGAATGAAGACACACTAACTATTGCCTATTATGACGACACAACTTCTGCATGGGTTGACCTTGTAACTACAGTTGACGCAGTAAACAACAAAGTAACTGCCACAGTTGAGCACCTTACCTTGTTTGCCCTATTAGGTGAACAAGCACCAGAACCAGAAGTAACTCCAGAAGTAGAAGCACCTGTTGTGACACCAATTACTGAAATGACTATTGCAGAGCTTAAAGCTGAAATTGCCAAGATAGTAATCTTGATTGCTGAACTTCAGCAAGAATTATTGAAGATAATTGCAGCAGAAGGCGGACAGCAACTTACACAGAACCTAATGCTTGGAGATAGTGGTGATGCAGTAACACTTTTGCAGACATGGTTATCTCTTGACAGTGTAGTATATCCTGAAGCAATTGTCAGTGGTTGGTTTGGTCCTTTGACCAAAGCAGCAGTGATCAAATTTCAAGATAAATACTACGATGAAGTATTAGCTCCATGGAATTTCAGTAAAGGAACTGGTTATGTAGGTAGTACTACTAGGGCACAACTTAATGCTCTATATGGTGGACAGTAAACAGTAAAACTTAATCACTCGTATTTGCTCCCTCACGCTACCCTTGCAAGCGCGTTGAGGGAAAACAAATTCCTTGTCAGCCGACTTCGGCTGACAAGGTTTTGTTTTGTTGGGGGCTTGTTGGGGGGTTTAGGGTGGTTGGGGTGGTTGGGGAGTTAGGGAGCCCCCCTAAACGCCCTAACTACCCTAAACACCCTAACGAAGCCCCCCAAGGGAGTTAGGGAGCCAACCCTTAAAAACCCCAACCTCCCCAAACACCCTAAAAAGCCCCCAAGGGTAGTTGAATTTAATAATATCTGCTTTTATTGTGCTTTTTTGTTTCGTTGTGTTTTGTTTTTTATGTTATAATAATTATAAATAATGTCTGTTGGTATCTGATACCAACAGACACACAAAATATAAATAAATAAAATAAAATTATGCGTGTACAACCATTTACAGTAGGGAGTTATGTTCATGTTTACAACAGAGGACACCGTAAGTCCGAGATAGTTCTTGATGAAAAAGATAAGTGGCGTTTTATGCAGGGGTTAAGGTTTTTTAATGATGTTAATTTATCTCAAAATATCTTGAGAGATATTTTAAAAGACCAAGACAAAGATAAAGATTCAAAAAGTCTGTTGGTATCTGATACCAACAGACTTTTTGAGTCGGTTTTTGAGTTAGGGTGGCCTAAAAATTGGCCAGAGAAAAAACCCTTGGTAAAGATTCTTTGCTATTGTTTAGTTCCAAATCATTTTCATCTATTATTAGAAGAAATTGTAGAAGGTGGTATTAGTAAATTTATGCAAAAGTTGGGTATAGGATTTACTAATTATTTTAACCTTATTCATAGGGAAGAGGGAAGGCTTTTCCAGGGTTCGTATAAAGGAAAAACAGTAGGAGATGATCAAATTTATTTAGAATATCTAAGTGTTTATATTCAGGTAATAAATGTTTTAGAGCTTTTTCCAGGCGGGTTTAAAAAAGCCCTTGAAGATATTGATAAGGCATTGGAATTTGTGGAGCAGTATCAATTTTCAAGTTATCAAGATTTTATTGGACTCCGCGAGTCCCTGATAATTGACAAAGATATTTTAGGAGAGATTTTTTTAACTCCTGAACATTATAAAAAGTTTGTTCGTGATATTTTGATGGCAAGAACTGTAAGGAAATATGAAGAAGTTTTAGAATATTTAGTGATAGAGTAGATAGAATAGATTTCTAATGTCTGTTGGTATCAGATACCAACAGACTGGAAAAATGGAGTTGTTGTATTTTTAATTCTTCCAATATATCCTTTGGTTTTTCTACTAAGATAGCGCCTTGCTTTATTAACTCGTGTGGGCCTTTTGAATTTAAGGAAAATATATTGCCTGGGGTGGCGAATAGCTTTTTACCTTGTTTCTTCGCGCAATCAGCTGTAATCAATGCGCCTGAACGAGATTTTGCTTCTATTACTAAGACACCTAAACTTAAGGCAGATATGATACGGTTGCGTTGTGGGAATGTATATTTGCTTCCTGGATATTCTGGAGGATATTCAGAAACAAGGCAACCATTGTTTTCTAATATCTTTTTAGCCAAGCCCATATTATCTTGTGGATAGATTGTTTTTTCTGCGAGCCCAGTTCCTAATACAGCAATTGTTATACCACCTGCTTCTAAAGCTCCTTGATGAGCTGATGTATCAATTCCTCTCGCCATACCAGAAACAATAACCAAGCCCGCTTGTGCTAATTCGCGAGCAAAAGAAAAAGCAATCTCTTTGCCGTAATCACTACATCGCCGAGTGCCAACAATAGCAAAACAATTCCTATTTTGCAATACCCCCAAGTTTCCTCTGAAATAAAGAGAAGAAAGGGGCTTGTTAATTTTTAACAATCCCTCCGGATAATTAGCACCCACATCCCCACATTCAATCTTCTTTATATCATGTTGTAAAGAAAAAAATCCCATTGCCTTTAGTGTATCATATTTTTCCTCTTTTTTCTTTATCGTTATTAGGTTATATTAGTATAATAGAGCAGTCAAATAGCTTTTGTGGAGTTTCATTATG
Source organism: Parcubacteria group bacterium (assembly GCA_013203565.1). GTDB lineage: Bacteria > Patescibacteriota > Minisyncoccia > Minisyncoccales > CG1-02-41-26 > JABMPZ01. The sequence continues at coordinate 4,261 of JABMPZ010000089.1, forward strand.
GATTGGAGGGTCTAAAATGTGTAATAATAATGATAGTGATATATTCGGAGATCAAACTGATGTGAGGTGGTTTGTTAGATTCACCATGGTTCTTGGAGCCATCTTTGGCATAGCGCCATCTTTCTGGATTAGACCAATAAGATGGGTAGCAGGATTTATATTTTAGTCAGATAATTTTTGGCACGCATCTTTAACAATTTGGTTGATGATTTTCTCTTCATTTTTGGAGAACTTACTCAAAACCATATTCTTTATGGCGGTGTCCCCTTGGACATCGCCTTCTTTTTTTGGTTTTATTCCTATTCGTAGTCGGGTGAAGTTTTGTGTTCCTATTTCTTGCATTATTGATTTTACTCCGTTGTGGCCTGCAGAGCCCCTGTCTGTTGATAGTTTTGTTTCTCCGATTGGTAGGTCAAGTTCGTCGTGGACAACTGTAAGTTGTGTTGGTTGTATTTTATAGAAATTGAGAATTAGTTTTACTGCCAATCCAGAGTTGTTCATAAATGTCTGTGGTTTTACTAAAAGAACTTTGGTGTTGTTTATTACACCTTCAGATATTTCTGCTTGAAACTTTTTTTCTATCTTAAACTTTGGGAATTTGTTTTGTTCCCGGAATTCTTCAAGTATTCTGAAACCAATGTTATGTCTTGTTTTTTTATACTTTCTGCTTGGATTACCGAGTCCAACTATCAATTTTATATTTTCCATAGATTTATGTTTTGATTTTATCTTAATTATATACTATACTATATAAATATGAAACTTAAAGGTGTACTAATTTTCTTCTGGGAAGTTTTTCAGGTTGTTATAATAGCATTGGTAATTGTTTTACCAATTAGGTATTTTGTTTTTCAGCCGTTTATTGTTAAGGGCGCTTCAATGGAACCAAATTTTCATGACGGTGATTATTTAGTTGTAGATGAATTATCTTATCGTTTCCGAGAACCTGAAAGAGGTGAAATAATTGTTTTCAAATATCCAATAGACCAATCACAAAGATTTATAAAAAGGATAATTGGATTACCAATGGAAACTATTGAATTAAAAGGTAGTACAGTATATATTACTGATAAGTTTGGCAACAAAACAATTCTAAATGAAAAAGATTATCCTATTGAAACATCAATATTCAATGGAAGGAAGATGAGTTTAGGTAAGGATGAATATTTTGTAATGGGTGATAACAGAGGACATTCTTTTGATTCAAGGAGTTGGGGAGTTTTGAGTAAAGATTTTATTGTGGGCAGAACTATTATAAGGGCATGGCCACCAATGGGTATTGGTTCATTTTTTGGCGCTCCAGCATATTAATTTTTTAATTTTCATTTGTTTCAAAATGTGACGATCGTCACATTTTGAACCAAAAATTTAATCTATGAAATTTCAAACACCAACAGGAATGCACGATATACTTGAAGAGGATCTAGTGTATTTCAAGAAAATACAAAAGGCCTGTGAATCTATAGCAGGTTTTTATGGGTTCAAAGAAATTCAGACCCCTATTTTAGAACAAACTGAGATTTTTGAAAAAGGCACTGGAGCTACTTCTGATATTGTGCAGAAAGAAATGTATAGCTTGCGTACTAAGGGAGGAGATCACCTTACTTTAAGACCAGAAGGAACACCTGGTGTTGTTAGAGCATATATACAACATGGAATGCAAAATGCTCCTAAGCCAGTAAATATGTGGTATATGGGTCCTTTTTTCAGGCACGAACGCCCACAAGCAGGTAGATATCGTCAATTTAACCAGTTCGGCTTTGAGAGTTTAGGGGTTGTTAGCCCTATTATTGATGCTTTAATTATTCAGATTTTCTATGTTACTCTTCAGTCATTAGGATTCAAAGACCTTATGGTTGAATTAAACTCTATTGGTTGTTCTCAATGCCGTCCGTACTTTAAGAAATCATTTAATAGCTATTTAAGATCTCATCAGTCATCACTTTGCGCTGATTGTAAGCAAAGAGCAAAGAAGAACCCATTAAGGATATTTGACTGTAAGCAAGAAAAGTGCCAGTCAATAAAAAACGGAGCTCCGCAGGTATTGGACTCTCTTTGTAAACCCTGCCACGAGCATTTTAAGGCAGTTTTAGAATTTTTAGATGAACTTGATTTACCTTATAGCTTGAATCCATATTTAGTAAGAGGACTTGATTATTACACAAGAACTGTTTTTGAGATTATGGAACAAACAAAAAACGGAGAATCTCAGGGCTCTCTTGTTGGCGGTGGCAGGTATGATAATTTAGCAAAAACATTAGGAGGCAAAGATACCCCTGCCTGTGGAGGGGCTGCTGGAGTTGAGAGAATAGTGAATTTAATGAAAAAGCGTCAGAAAAAAGCACCAACAGAAGGAGTATGCCAAGTATTCTTAGCTCAAGTAGGGGAGTTAGGTAGAAAGAAAAGTTTAAAACTGCTTGAAGATTGTCGAGCGCTTAAGTTAAATGTTGGGCATGCTTTACATAAAGATTCTTTATCTTCCCAATTAAGAACAGCTGATACTCATGGTTGTAAGTATGTAATGATTTTAGGACAAAAAGAGGCATTAGAAAACAAGGTAATTATTAGGGAAATGGAAACAGGCAAGCAAAAAACAGTTGCCTTAGACAAAGCAGCTAAAGAAATTAAAAAGAGAATAGCATAGAAAGGGTTTTGTAACTATCTCATAGTAAAATGGAAGAATGTATTTTCTGCAAAATAGTGAATAATGAAATACCTTCAGAAAAGGTTTTTGAGTCAGACAGTGTTTTAGCTTTTCAAGACATAAACCCAAAAGCTCCAGTTCATATCCTTATTATCCCTAAAAAACATATTAAATCTATTGCGAGTGAATCAAGTGAAGAAGTAGCAAAAGAGTTAATAACAGTAGCTAAACAAATAGCTATGGATAAGGGTATAGTAGGGTATAAGTTACTGTTTAATGTAGGAAAAGAGGGCGGACAAATGGTTGACCACTTGCATTTGCACCTTTTAAGTGGTAAGGTAGTTGAGTTACTCTGATATAGATATAGATAATAACAAGATGCCATTAAAAGTTCAAAAACAAGGAAGAGAATCATCTCAAAGTATTGTGAGAAGATTCACACAAAAGCTTCGTAGAAGTGGTATTTTAGTTGAAGCAAGAAAAAACAGATTTTACAAAAGAACACAAAGCGCTCAATTAAGAAAAAGATCAGCACTAAGAAGAGCAAAGAAAAAACAAGAATACACAGAACTAAAAAAACTCGGCAAGATTTAATATATATAATTAAGAAATAAAAACTACATTTACTCACGATAGTGAGCAGATGTAGTTTTTATTTTAAACTAATTTTTGAGTTATTTGACTATTTTTATTGCCTTGCCCTTTATCAACGCCTCTGTCATTTTCTTATAAGCAGAAGATAGAATTCTTTGAAAAGTGCTTTGCGATGTTTTCATTAGTTTGGCGCATTCAATTTGGTCTAGGCCTTTTTTGTTTTTTAGTCGCAAGGCCTCTACTTCCTCATGAGTTAATTCAACCACTTCTAAAAACCTCATAGGCACTCCCTGTGGTTTAAAATAAGTAATATCTGGATTGAATCTTATTTTTCTACAAAGTCGTGGTCTTGGCATATTATTATAATTATACACTTGAAATGTTATTGTATCAACAAACAAGGCCCTAGCCCCGCCTCATTAATGAGGCGGGGCTTCCATGGCCTTGTTTTTAATTTTTGGTTCCAATA
>JABMPZ010000090.1 GCA_013203565.1 Parcubacteria group bacterium
AAACTCTGGTTTTTTCTGAAAAACAGCTAAGCCAATCTTGCTATCTGATATAATAAGGTCTTTTATATCTAAAGATGACAGGTCTTTATTTGCTATGGCAATGTTTGCATTTTTAATTTCTATTTGTTTTGCTATAACATTGCTGTTCTCTCCAACGCTTAATCCCTTGTCTCTTACATTATCAATAATAATTGATTCAAGCGTGACTACACTGCCAGAAAAATCAATACCATCTCCATTACCATCTTCTGAACCGACATTAAGAAAAGAAACATTGCTTATTCTACCTTTTGCAAAATCTAAATCAATAGCATCAGCAAACGAGTTTTTGAAATAACTATTTTCAATAATAAATTCAGAACGGATAATGTTTAGATAATCATCTGATTTGTGGTTATTTTCAAAACCAGAGTTTATAATCTCAACCGGTGATTCATAAAAATTCACTGCCCCCATTAATTGCCAATCATTTTCAGATGGAGCTGATAAGTTCTTAAAAATCACATTTTCTAAAATAGATTTTTCTTTGGCTGTAATAACTATAATACCCTGACCTGTTTTGTCTTTTGACTCAACAATAATGGGGCTATTTTCAGCGCCTCTGAAGCGGAAAGGAGAATAAGATAAAATCTTAGCTGAATTAATTAGGTTTAAGTAAACTCCTGCTCCAGCTACAACTGTAAAACCCTCTGGGATAATTAGATTTCTGTTTATTTGCCAAGAACCCGGTTTAATAGAAATTACACTTGTTTGCCAATTAGTTGTTAAGAAAGAAAACCCCTGCCAATTAGGTGCTTGCCTAATAAAGTCCGTTTCTAAAAAGTCCTCGTCTAAATATGTCCATGAAAAAACTGGTTCTGTTCTTATATCATCAAGTCCTAAAATCCTATATTGAAGTTCTAATCCTTTAATATCTGTTTTATTAAATTGGGAAACTGAAAAAGAAACTGTCTGGAAATCAATTGGTGTAAGGGCTTTTTTTGATTGTAAAATTGTTCCTTGTAAAGGTTTTAAGGTATTATTCTTATAACCTAAACCAATGATTTCTATTGGCCAAACCTGCATATTACCTAAATCAAGTTTAAGTATATTACTATAATTATCAAAATCTTTGTAATAGACCTGTAAAGCTAAGTTTGGCTTCAAAACATTTTTTATAACATTCTGATTTTCATAAAGAATTTCTTTTGCCTCAAACTTATACCCAGGAAAGCTTTTATATAATATAGCGAGTTTGTCTTTGGTTTCTTCCTCTACTGAAGTAAAGAACTCATCTAAAAATGCTTTGTTAGATATTTCTTCAAGCGCTTTAATATATCTTTTGAAAAACTCTTTGTCTTTGAAAAAAGTGCTTTCAAAATTCAGACCTTCTTCATCAAGTGAAAGTAACTGAATTTGTTTCTGTTCCCCATAGAGGGCTTTAGTAATAGATACAATACTCTGACTATCATATCCAACTGGCTCAAGTAAAGAAGTTACAGGGTTATAGTAGAAACGGATATTAGAAGAAGCCATTGAACCCATTTGACCAGATAACTCTGCTAAAGCAAATATCTTTGCCATTTTTTCAACATTGAAAACTTTTTTTGTAGGAAGCAGTCCCCTCTTGAATGACTCTAATAAATTCTTTGCTATATTAAACTGCCCCTCTAATACTTCATCTTGTTTTATTTTATTTGTTTGAAAGGCATCAACAACACCTATGGCATATGCCTCGTAATACTGAACTGGATAATTTTGACCTTCTGGTAAATAGGCATCAAATCTAACGATAACACCTTCTCTGTATTCATTGTTTTCCACAAGCTGTTTATCAAAGTGTTCTTCCATAGCATATATGCCAAGATGTTTTCCATTGAGTGTTACATCTATAAAATCATATCTTAAATGGATTAAGTTATTATACTCAAGCAATTTATGAAAAAGCCATTCATTCATATAGCTTCTGGTTCTGGGATGCTGAATGGAAAAGTTCTTCATACCAAATAATGTATTATCTCCTTTTACTTCTACTCTTAAAGACCACTTTGTTTTATTTTTCCAGTGATCTCTGTTGTCGCCCTTAATCCTAATATCTACTTTTGTTGCTTCTCCATTATATCTTATCTCTGCTGGCACAAAATCATCTTGAGAGGCGAATAAATCACTTCTTTCCATTGCTTGCAATCGCTTATACGCTAACTTTTGATAATCTGTTTGTTTGATGTCTATAGAAATCCTTTCAGGATTAGCAAGTAAGCCCTTAAAAAAGTTAGGTATAATATCTATACGCGCATCTAATCCATTTTTGAGAAGTTCTATAAAATCATCCCCCTCCCCTGTTTTATACAGAACCATTCCATAATATGTGCTACTTAAAATAATACCCAACAAGACAATAGCTGTAAATACTAAAAATACCGCCCATTTTAGCTTTCGCTTAGAATGGGCTATATTTTTTACAATCTCCAGAGGGAGAAATCTTTTTGTTGCTATTTTGAGTCGCATTTCATTATGGGTTAGTGGAATTCATTGGGCTAATCGGGTCAATGGGGTCAGGACATGTCCTGACCCCATTGACCCCCATTGATTTATGAGACACCTTTGTTATCTAAAAAGGTAACCTTTAATGTCTCGTCCAATTCTTTTAATTCTGCCTTACTCTTATTTAGTTGTTCAAAACCAGTAAAGTCAACTAAAAAAGAGGCCTCAAGGATTTGCCTTGTTTCATCAAACCTTTTTAAGCTACATCCAGTAGAATATCTTTTCAATATCTCAACAATTTTCTGCAGAGAAACTCTTTCTGGGTTATTACTTGAAATAGTTAAGTAAAGATTTTGATTTGTTTCTTTGTGATTAAAAGCAGAAGTAATGCCAATAACAGCTAAGATAGCAATAAAGGCAGTTAGGGTGATTAGTTGTTGGTCAGCGCCCATTCCTAATCCAATACTAATTGCTAAAAATAAATAAGCGAGTTCTTCTGGCTCCTTAATAGCAGCTCTAAACCTTACGATTGATAAAGCCCCAACCAAGCCCAATGATAAAGCCAAAGACGACTTCACAACAACAATAATAAACATTGTTGTCATAGTGATGATAACAAAGTTTCTGGCAAATACTCGCCTATTAGAAAGAGAACGACCATATTTTACATAAATATAGCTTAACACAAGAGAAAGTACTCCAGCCGCTATTAAATTAAAGAAAAAACTCCAAACAGGAATTTGAGCTCCTTGTGTGACTAAAAATTGTTGAAATGTTTCAAGTTGTCCCATATATTTTATTTTAATTTTTATAACAGAGGTCAGACCTCTTTAACTCAAACTCGAACTCAGATAGGAGAGGTCAGACCTCGATTATAAAAATTAATCCCTTTGTGAATATTTTTCAGGATCCTCAATCCCCTGTTGTGTCATTAACTCGTTGTTTAATTGTTCAGCTATTTTGTGCAGTTTCAAATCAATTCCTTCTTTATCAGCAAATTCTATTAAAGCGCGAATATCTTTAACTAAACATTTTCCCCCATATCCACGATAACCCTTATGTATAGCTTGAAGATGACTTCTACCAATTCTTTTATCAGCTGCTGCTGATTCCATAACCCTGTCGTATTTAAGACCTAACTTTTCACAAAGGTCATACATTTGATTTGCGAATATAACTTTAATAGAAAACCAAGTGTTTCCAAAATATTTAACTACTTCTGCTTCTGTTGCTGGCATAATGCTTTCAAAAGGAGCTAAAGGCAATAACTGCATAATATCTCCAGCCACATTATGACTTTGTTCTGTATAGCCAATAATCTGTCTATCTGGATAATCCATATCCTGTTCTGCTGTTATTTCGGTTAAAAACTCGGGATTGAATAAAATCTTATGCTGTGGGTATTTCTTCTGAAGCTTTTCTGTAGTTCCTGGAACCATTGTTGATTTTAGAATTACTATTTTTTCTTCAGTTAAATTTTCAAACGCTGTTTCAACAAAAGAAAGGTCAAAGCCCTGCCCTTTTATAAATGGTGTTGGCACACATATAAAAACAAGGTCTGCTTTGTTTATATCCTCTGGAGTGCCTAAGCCCCTTCCTGGGTCATAGAGAAATAGGTCTTCTCCAACTTTTCGGCCTACTTTTTCAAAATACTTTTTCAAAGCACCACCTACCATACCAACACCTGCAATAGAAATTTTTAATTCTTTTATTGATTTACCTATCATAGTTTTGATTGATTATTGATTATTGATTATTGATTTTCTCAAACCATTCTTTTGTTTCTTCAAGCGCTTGCTTGAATGAAAACCTTGGTTGCCAATCAATTAATTCTTTAGCTTTACTTGCATCGCCCATAGAAAATCTTACATCCCCTTCTCTTGGTGGTAGATATACTTTTTCCCCACCCATTAAATCAGCTAATTGATTGATTGAGACAATTTCAGCACCTGCTAAATTGATTATCTCCCCTCCTTTCAACTTGTCGCTCTCCATGGCTTTAATGTTTCCTTCAGCTATGTCCATTACATAACAAAAGCCCCTTGTTTGTTCCCCGTCTCCGAAAATAGTTAATGGCTTGTTATCTCTTTTTAATTTGAAAAACTTCCCAATTGCCAAACTATATTCAGAATCAAAAATCATTCTAGGACCAAATGAAGTAAAAAATCTTAAAATAACAATGGGTGTTTTGTAAAGTTCTGTAAAAAGTTGAGCAAACTCCTCCCCTACCCGTTTTTGTAAAGCATACGGACTTACAGGCATAGGCCACATATCTTCCTTAAATGGTGGTTTGTTGTCGTTTCCATATACAGAGGAAGAAGAAGCAAACATAACTCTTTTTACTTTTGCCTCTGCTGATGCCTTAAAAACATTAATAGTGCCCATAATGTTGATTTGAGAAGTTCCTATAGGGTCTTTAACTGAAATTGGCACTCTTGGAAGAGCTGCCAAGTGAAAAACAAAATCAACACCATCAAAAAGAGGTCTGATTGCTTCAAAATCACATATATCAAGCTCTTTTAATTCTGCTTTCTCATTGACATTTTCTTTCTTGCCAGTTGACAGATTATCTAAAACAACCACTCTATGGCCTTTGTCAATAAGTTTATCTGTAATATGAGAGCCAATAAATCCGGCACCTCCGCTAATTAAGATTTTTGACATATGTGTTATTTTATACTAATACGCTAAAAAATTCAAGTAAAATCATTAAAAACTGGACTTTTTATACAAAAAACAAACTCACTTGACATTAAGACAATCCTTTAATTCAGAATATTCCATTTCTATATTATAATCAGTAGATTGGTTTAATCTTCTAGCTCCACCAGGCAAAAGTCCGCCAGTTTCTTTCTGAAATGAAACATTAATAGTATGTTTCCCTAAATCTTTTATGACATCTACTGCTGGGACATAATCTTGATCCCCAGAAACTATTATTGCGATATCATATATATCACTTAATTTAACTAAATCCACAGCTAATTTTACATCTACTGCCTTTTCAGATCCAAACTGCCTTGTGAAAAGGTCGTATCTAATTGATCCTGCCTTCCTAAACTCTATTGCCATATTCTCCCGTGTTATCAAGTCATGAATACGAGTCCATCCATCAAAACGTCTTACCATTTCATCTTGAGTATTCTGAAGTTTATTTGCAATCTTTTCTAATAATATATCTTTCGCCTCTTTATCTTTAGCTTCAGATAAAATCTTTACTGCATCATCATTATTTGAACATACATCAATAAAGAGCTTCCTATTTTGACGTAAATTAGCAAGATTAAAAGGAAAAAAATCAATAATTTTTACAACATACCAATATGTACGGATACGCTTCACATCAGACCCTCCTATCTTAGCTTCCTCCACCTTGGATGTGATTAAATCAAAAAACTTTGTCCAATCTGCTTTGGGTAAATAATCATTTCTATAAAAATTAGGAAATAAATTCCCTATTGAATGACGAAGATTTTCTCCATCAACAAATATACAAACTCTCGTACTATTAGTCATGATTACTTAAAGGGGGACGGAAAAATCCGCCCCCCTTATTTCTATGCAAAGTATGTCCTCGGATAATTCCAAGATTACTTTAAATATAACAAAATAAAAACTATTGTCAAGACCCAATGTATAAATTGCCTTGACATTTTTGTGAAGAAAGTCAGACCTACTCTAAAAATTCTAACCCTTCTATTTTATGTAATATGTCTGTTGATGAAACACCTCCTTTAAGATGGTTTGGGGGCAATCTTTTGCAAGATTTCAAGACGCCCCCGTATTTTTCAACTAAAGCTTTTTTGCCAGACAAGTTGCCATCTGTTTCAGGCACAACATAAGTGGCTGGTTTTAGTATAGATACTAAAACACTATGGTCTATGTTGCCATGCTGTAGTGGCTCGTGGTTTATAACCACATAATCCACAACTTCCAGAGCAGCCATTTGCCTTGCTCTGAATGTTTCTGGATTAACAGGTCGCTTTGGACCCTTCAACTCCCTTATGGTTTTATCACTCCCTATACCAACAACAAGAATATCTCCCTGCTGTTTGGCATAATTTAGGAAAATAATATGACCAAGGTGAAGGACATCAAAACAACCCGTAACAAGCACGATTTTTTTACCCTTCTGGGAATGGGCAAACTTTCCAACCGTCTGGTAAATTAAGATTTTCTGGTCTGTTTTCATATATTGCAAAGATGAAGCCACCTCCGGCAGCCCCAGCTGTTTTATAGCCCACAGGCCCATCAAACTCTACTGGTTCTATCTCCTCGGCTACACAAACCAGCCGCCAAGACTGTTCCATTAAAGAGGCAAACGCAAAGTATTGTTTCGCTTTCAGGAACTCCCATCCACGTAGGGCATTGTCTCTTATTTCATCAAGAACACTCTTAGTGAACTTATCCCCTTGTGCATATTTCTTCATAATAGGACTGGGCTTTTCCCTTCTTATACCTGTATCAATTAACAAACAATGTCGCAAAAACTCTTCATCTTTGATTCGCTCAATCTGATAATGACCTACTCTATCAGGGCTTGTCTGCGTCAATTTAATGCCAGAATACATACCACCAATAACATCTTGCCAGCCACCCCTTGTGCCAATTTCCTCCTCAACATCCAATACAGTGTTGATTGTTTCCCTTTCAGTGAACATTGGTTTTATTTTTTTGACTACCTCGGCTGCCACAATACTACTACCACCTAGTCCGGCACTTCTTGGGATGGTATTCACAAGCTTTAATGACCTGTCGTTAACTATTCCTAATACCTTATAACAGGCATCAATAATCATGTTATCCTTATATCCCTCTGACCTTTCCACTCTTACTTCAAATTGAGGTAATTGCAGATTGATTACTGCGGCTGGACACTCCAAATAATACGGCGGAGCATCTGTCCAACCACCCATCAAATCAAATCTTGCATTCATCATAGCAATACTCCTCCCATAAAAAAGTTTATTCAACTTTAGTTGCCTTAAAGAACTGGAAAACAACAGCAAATATACTGTACTTTCATCTACTACACTTTAGCGGGTTTGGTGTGTGGTGTCAACCCTTCACCCTGAAGGGTGAAGGGTCAAGCCAGTATTACTCAAAATCGATAAAAATCTGGTTAATTTTGGTTCTTGTTGATGCGCCTACAAATCCAGTTGGCTCTGTTATATTGAGAGGAAAAAGAATTTCTTCTGCATATTTCTGCTGAAACCTTATAACTGCTTCTTTAGTTAACTGACCAAAATAGCCAGTAATATATGCTTCTGGATAAATATCTGCGCCCTGCTCTGTTAAAAACTCCTGCAAACACTCTACCTGCCCTCCTTGAACACCAATATGTAAATTCTCTGTTATAGATAAACACCTTCCTTCTTGAGCCAAGAGTTCAGCTAATTCTGCTTGAAGAACAGCTATTTGTGATATAATTTCAGCAATTTGAGCTTTTAACTGACGGATTAAATCCTGTTTTGTGTCTTTTGGAGTAGCTATAGTTCTTATAGAAAAATTAAACTGTTCTTCTTTCCCATTAAATCCAGAAGTTTTTGAAGTAATAAAAGGCATCAATGTTAAAGATGTATATTCTTCATTAAAATTCTCAAAAACAAATTTTCCCTCCTCGTCTGTAAGCTCTAAAAAATCCACAGAGCAATCATAGCTTGCCTTGCAAAGGGCATAAGGCACCTTAAAATCAACCTCTTTGCTACCTTGAAAAATAACTTCTAACTTATCAGCCCCGCCAATCAGCCGATACCAATTGCCAGCCCAATAAGTTGTGTGATTGGTTAGAAAGAATTCTGTCTTTTGGTTTGGTGGTAAAAAAATCAAAGAAGGGCTAATTTTAATATACTTGAGATTTTCATTTTGATAGCAATGTTTGCTATCTTTTCTGCAATCGCCAAGAAACACTGCCACAACCCAATCAGAAAAAATCTCCCAAAATTCTTTCTTTACATCAAGATTTTGAAGAACTTCTTGGATTGAAGCAATTCCAATCTTAGAACTTTTAATCGACTCGGTTAAAACCTCTTTGCCATAATGGTCAACTAAATAGTTAGTAAATGCTGCTATCACGCCATAATCAGCTCGTTGATTTAGCCATTCAACTAATGAATCAGTTTGATAGTTTAAGAAAATATTCATCCTCTTTTCTAAATTACTGCTTGGATAAACATCATCATAACCCAATAAAACTGGGGCATATTCAGCTCTTAACTCATTGAACCAAATTTCTTCTTCTTGTCTTCTAATCTTTGTTTTTTGATTGAATATAATTAAATGGGTAAACTCATGAGCTAAATAACTTTTAATAATATCCGTGAGTAAATAATGAGAGTTTAGATAAACCATTTCCCTTTCATTAGATGTAGAGTTTTGCAGGCGAGATAATTCATCTTGTGTTTTGAAATAACCAGCCGCTTCATCCGACATTCTATGTAACAAAATTGTAATATGTCTATCACTATCAATACCTGGGTTCCATTCTTCTCCGTAATTTTCTGTTAACCCAGGATAAATTACATCAGAAAATTCTTCAGACAATGTTTCTAAATTACTAATGGCTTTTTCTTTTTCACCTTCAGTTAGATTGTCATACCAGTCCTCTTCTATATAAAAATACGCCTCATTTGTTACTTTGCGTAGTAAAGCTGAAACCTCTCCCCTACCTTGCGAGTCATAGTCTGAATCAATAAAAAAACTATTTGAAACTCCTTCAATATCAACAGCTTGAACTGTTTCAGTTGTTTCAACTGAAACAAAAAATACAACCAAAAATACCAAAAAAACTATTGTTTTCCATGAAAAAACCATATTACCCATATTACCACAAACCACCCCAAAACAAAACTTGACAAATCTCTATTTTGCATATATAATACAAACATCCGGAAATTACAATATACTTGCTACGCAACAGATAGAATAAAAGGAGGTTTGAAATGACAACAAAAGATGCAGTGATTGATCTGTGTGAAAAGTTGCACAAAAGTGGCATGGAAGCTCTACAGGCAGGGGACATAACGCCGTTTGTCTCTTGGATAGGAGACAAACCAGAGAACCTGGAGCAATATGGGAGGTTTGAGAACCAGACGACCTCTGCTGTGTTGTTCACAGAAAAATCGGTTAAAGAATTCCATAAGCTAATGAAACCGATTCGGTGTTTTCGGAGTGTGTACGGGAATGACAATATGGTCACGGCAGGGAGTGAATTCCCACTACATTCAACGGTGAGAACCGGTCATCCTCATTTACCAGTATCAGGTATGCCAGATATGGAAGGGCTAACACTGCAATTTAATTTAGCAGTGTCAATGAAGGAAAACCTTGTGATGGTGGCATCAGATCCATCGCCAGAAGTGGAGCAGGCAAGGACTGCAATAGGAGCTCTCTACGAAAAAAGCGGGATAATTCCTGTTCTGCAGAGAGACGTAGAACTCGTTTTCATCACAATAGCCAGAATCGTGGAAAAACTTCCGCTTGATGGCTATGAAAAGTTCGCCAACTTAGGCGAAGGATTGAAAGAGTATCTCCAACAAGCACCATTAGAGCTTACCGTAAAGGAATTGGTCACGGTAAATCTATGGCCAGAGATGCGGAGATAATGAAATAAATAACCTGCAAACACCCCATCGAGCAATATTGATATATTGTCTGATGGGGTGCTATTTTTTTATAAACAAAATGGATCAAAATCAATATAGTAATAGTATAATTTGTGACATTTCGTCACGATCGTGAGCAAATGTCATCATGCTAAAATCTAATAACAGCTGGATTATTAAGATATACTATCTAATAATTTGAGTATCTCTTGCCTGCGGTCAACTTGGTCAACAGTGAATATAAAAAGATAGTCTGCTATTTGTTTTTTTTCTAACTCTTTAATGAACGTTTTAGATAGCGGGTATTTGCCGATATATACACTCTTTTGGAGTAATTGATATTGCATTAAAATAAGCTCATTGCGGATAACTTCTCGCCAATGTTTTTTCGCCTCTGGCACATCAAAAATGACTAGACGAAATTTTCCGTCCCATTTTTCTTTTAATATTGCAAATCTGTTTTTGATATAGGATGTAAACTCTTTGCCTTTGTCGGTTAAGAGATAAACTTTTTCTTTTGGGGATTTGGCAATTAATCCCTGTTTTTCTAAACGATTGAGATTAACCCTTACTGTATTTTTTTTGAATGGTGGCTTTTTACCATTAACTCCGAACATTACTTTCAGTAAGGCAAATCCAGGATAAGAACTTGGCAATTCATTTAAGAAGTCCTCTCCGCTTTCTTTCATATTTAATAAAACATAAGCTGATGCATTAAGGCCTTTTCCAAATATTTTTTTAGTAAAACTTGCTTTTCGTTTTTGGAAAACATAATCTTCATGTGGCATATTATCTTTTAAATTTTGTTATTTATTATTCTGACCTTTAATTAAGCATAACATGAAAATGACATTTCGTCACGATCGTGAGCAAATGTCACAAAGAATAAAATAGAGAAATAACTACTAAATCCTCATAGAAATAAATGATGACAAACGGTCACGATCGTGAGCAAATGTCACAAAGAATAAAATAGAGAAATAACTACTAAATCCTCATAGAAATAAATGATGACAAACGGTCACGATCGTGAGCAA
>JABMPZ010000091.1 GCA_013203565.1 Parcubacteria group bacterium
GCCTCTAATATATTGATTTTATCAATTATCTTTTCTGAAACTCTACCTATCCCCCACTCTACTTTTGGATGAATTTTCAAAAACTCAAAAACCTCTTCCCTCTGTCGTGGGCTCATTTTTTTTGAATCAGTAATAGTAATACCATTTGTCTTAAATCTATTCGGAGAGACAGATGTGAAACAAACAGCAGAAGCAACAACAGGGCCACCTAAACTATTACCTGTAAAATATCCTGTACCATCTCGACGAACATAAAAATTATTATATTTAGACAGTTGTAGACAAAATACCTTGCCTTTGTAAAATATTTCTTTTTTATGCAAATGCTTCACCACAGCTTTATTATTTCTTCGCAAACGAGTTTCAAAACAAGGAGCTTGATTTTCTTTCTTTATTAACCTTTTGCCTATCCATCTATCTTTAGGTTCTCTTATATTAGTATGATATGTCCACCCTGCCTTTAATAAAACTTCCTCAAAATCGTCTTTTAATTTATTTGATACTGTATAATACATATAAACTTCTTTCCTATTTTCCCCAACATAAGAACTACCATCACCTAATATTATCCAAGATATAAATATGTTTAATAACTCTGGAGACAATCCTTTAATATTTTTCGGTATAAACTTATTATAACAATTTCCAAATTGTTTCAAATATACATATAATTGCTTATTAAGGCATCGAAAACCATCTTTAAATCCAGAAAACTTAAACGGTAAATCTTTAAGTAATTTTTGAATTTTTATATATTTATCTTTAGGGGAGCTTATGTTTTGAGAAATATAAATTTTATAGGCCCCTTTTTTCTTTTCATAAGAAACAGAGCCTTCTGATAAAAATATTCCCATAAATGCAACCCATAATTGAATATCTATAACTTTTTCTTCATTTTTATCTACTTTCGGTAATTTAAAAAAACACTTATTAATTCCCCTCCACTTGCCACCACGAGGGATAAAATCATTATCAGTTAATTCGCTAATAGCTCTTCTCTCTTCTCTTGTTTTATACCCAATCATTTTTAATCTATTATTGTCTTTCTTGTCTCTTTTGAACACCCTTCTAAGAATAGTGAAGTAGTGGTCATGGGTTACTACTATGTCTATTCCTCTATTTTTTAATTCTATTAGATTTCCGTTAAAATCATTTTCTATAATTTTGTCTATTTTTTGCCATTTCATATAACCATTATCAGCATAAGACAATACTTTATCTTTTAGACTAATCTCAAAGTAAGACTTCCAACCATTATTAGTTAAAACTTCAGCATCAGGTCTTTCACATCCGCGTCCTGCTTCGTCTATCCCAACAATGATTTTATTATTCTTATTCATGTATATACTATAACATAAAACAAAAACTTTGCTTGATTTCCCTTGATTTTTACTCCCCTATTTGTTAAGTTTGATACAGGTTAAGGTGCACTTGGTGCCGAGGCCAGTTCTTTGACAGTTGAATTTGTACTGTCTAACTATTTTATGAAAGGAACAAGAAAATGGAAAAGTTGAGATTGATCGAAGAAAATAAGAGCGTAATCGTGGCGTGTGATGTTCCGACTCTTACAGAATTAGAGAAATTAGTGGATGAAACCTGTTTTGTGCCAGGTATTGGTGGTTATAAATTTGGTTTTGAGTTAGTTGATAATTATACCCTAAAGGGCGTAATGAACACAATCTCCGAACGCACCGAACTACCAGGAATTTACGACAAACAAAAAGGTGGCACAGATATCCCGAAACTTGGCGAAAGGTTCGCCAGAAACTCTGCGAAAGCCAAAGTGGATGCGGTTATCCTGTTTCCTTTTGGTGGCAGAGTAACAGAAGTAGAATGGATTAAAGCCTGTCAAAAAGAAAATCTGACTGTGCTTCTTGGTCTGGATATGACCCAAGAGGGTTTTCTTGTAAGTGATGGCGGATTTGTTGCTGACGACGCTCCGGAACGAGCATTCAAAATCGCTATAGAGAACGGGGTGTGCGATTTCGTAGTTCCCGGCAATAGACCAGCATCCGTTAGAAAATATCGGCAACAGTTTGTTGATGGACTCGGCGAAGATAATTTCACGCTCTACGCGCCTGGCTTTATAGGTCAAGGCGGTGTCATAACTGAAACTGGTAAAGTAGCTGGCAAAAACTGGCATGCCATAGTCGGCTCGGCTATTTACAAAGCTGATGACATGGAAACCGCAGCCAGAGAAGTTACCAGCCAAATCTATAAATGAGAGGAGGAAACAAAATGGATAAAGATCTGGAAGGGGTAGCTCTTGATATTTTTGATATCGGAGCTATAAAATTTGGTGCGTTCAGGTTGAAGTTACACGACACAAACCCAGACGCACCCTTATCACCATTTTGCATTGACCTGCGACTTTTGAGAACATTTCCTCCAACACGGAAAAGGGTCGCAATGCTCATGCGCAACCATATTCTTGGGGATAAAGGAATTGTGTTTGATATCTTCGCCGATATACCAACAGTAATAACGCCAGTCGTCACCTCGCTTTCTGATATGACTGGTATAGGATTTATTTCCCCGAAAATCTCCAAAACTCACGGATTAACTGGACAAATAGACGGTGTCTATGATAAAGGCCTATCTGTTCTACTCATTGACGATCTTGTCACAAGTGGAACTAGTATCATAGAAGCGGCTAACGTCTTGGGAAACAACGACTTACTTGTCCGCGATATCCTTGTGTTGGTGGATAGACAACAAGGCGGAGAACAGGCCATTGCTAAAGCTGGGTATAAGCTACACAGTATATTTAAATTCTCTCAGATGCTACAGTTCTATCTGAGAGAAGATTTGATAGACCAACAAAAGTACAATCAAGTGGTTGGTTATCTAAACCATAAATAAAGAACGAGAGGAGTAATAAGGCGTTAGGGAATGTAAAAATCATTCTTTAACGCTTTTAATTTTGCTTAAAATTTTATATAAAATTTGCTCTTTAATTTTTAATGATATATAATGAAAAAATTCAAGACAAATTAAAACTATGCCAACACAAAACTCAAAAAAGAATATCCTCACTAAGCAACAAGTGCGTGATGAGATTATAGTAGCTCAAGCAGAGGAAAGAGAAATAGATTTTAAGGGTAAAACATTACCAGCTTTACCTTTAGATAAAAAAGAAATTGATCAGTCAATCAATTTAGAAAATGCCACTATAAACGGGGCAGTTAACTTGAGTGAAACCACAATAAAAGGAGGCATTAACTTAAAAGGGGCTGTGATTAACAGTTCTTTTTATTTAGGCGCAATTGAAACTACAGGAAGTATAGATATGACAAATGCAAAGGTAAAAGGCGGAGTTAACTTTGTTGGAGCTAAAATAGATGGAGATATAATATTACAGGGCCTAATGGTTGATGGATTCTTAACTCTAAATAAAACAGAGATAAAGGGCTCAGCTAATTTGAATAATATGGAAGTAAGAGATGCATATCAAGCAGGGCTCATAATCAAAGGAGATGTATATTTAAGAGAAACAGTAATACCACACAATCTTGACCTTGCCAATTGCTTTATAGAGGGTTCTTTAGATATGATGAAAATATATGTTGGTGGTAATGTAAACTTATCTAATACAGAGATAAGGGAAATTATGATAATAAAAGAGGCAATGATTAAGGGCCACTTAAACACAGAAGAAACAACACAAAAAGAAATAATTAAATAGTTAAAATAATTAAATCACTGGCAATATGGCTGGAAAGTTCACACATTTACATGTGCATTCGCACTATTCTTTGCTCGACGGTCTGCCAAAAATCGACGAGCTTTTAGATTATACCAAAAAGCTTGGAATGGATTCAATTGCCTTAACAGACCATGGTGTCCTATATGGAGCTGTTGAGTTTTACAAAAAAGCAAAGAAGGCAGGGATTAAACCAATTATTGGCTGTGAGGTATATGTTGCATTAGAAAGCAGACATGAAAGACGCCCTAATATAGATGATAAAAGATATCACCTTATTCTATTGGCTAAAAACGAGCAGGGCTATAAAAACCTTGTAAAAATAGTCAGCAAATCCCATCTTGAGGGTTTTTACTATAAACCAAGAGTAGATGAAGAATTATTAAAACAATATGCTGGAGACATTGTTGCATTATCTGCCTGCGTACAAGGCAAAGTCCCCCGTTTAATTATATCTAACAAAATTCAACAAGCGAAAGAAGAGGCCTTAAAATATCAAGAAATCTTTGGCAAGGGAAACTTCTTTCTTGAAATACAAGAACATGAAAATGTTGAAGGACAAGCAATAGCAAACAAGGTTATGATTGATTTTTCTAAAGAATTAGACATTCCACTTGTTGCCACAAATGATATACATTATTTAAGCCCAGATGACACAGAAGCCCAAGATGTTCTGATGCTTATAAACACAGGAACAAATGTAGACAAACAAGGGCGTTTAACAATGAAGAATGATGACTTTTCAATGAGAACAAAAGAACAAATGGAAAAGTTTTGCAATGACCTTGGAGTGCCTGAAGCTATTACAAATACCCAAATAATTGCTGATATGTGCAATTTTGAATTCACACTCGGAGAAACAAAACTCCCCCACTTCACAACCCCACAAAACCAAACCCCAGATGAATACTTAAAAGAACTATGTTATCAAGGTCTTGAGAAAAAAGCAGAAGAATATGTAAACAACAAAGATGAAGCAATAAAACGGCTGGAATATGAACTTTCTGTAATAAAAGAAACAGGGTTTGCCTCTTACTTCCTTATTGTTGCTGACTTTGTGAATTGGGCAAAAGAGAATAGGATTATTGTCGGCCCGGGCAGGGGTTCAGCCGGGGGCTCTCTTGTTTCTTTTCTTTTGAATGTTATTGAAGTTGAACCATTGAAGTATGGATTACTCTTCGAGCGCTTCCTTAATCCTTCAAGAATCAGTATGCCTGATATTGATTTGGACTTTGCTGATAAACGCAGGGATGAAGTAATTGAATATATATCAGAAAAATATGGTAAAGATAAGGTAGCTCAAGTTATTACCTTCGGAACAATGGCAGCTCGTGCTGTTATACGAGATGTAGGCAGAGCTATGCAGATTGATTATAGTTATTGTGACAAGGTGGCTAAAATGGTTCCACCTGGTCATACACTTGATGACTGCATAGAGAAGGTTATAGAGTTTAGGCAGTTATACCAAACAGATACACAAGCAAAACAACTCATTGACTTGGCAAAAAAATTAGAGGGATGCGCTCGCCACGCCTCAACCCATGCCTGCGGGTTAGTTATTTCTAAAGAGCCATTGGATGAACTTGTACCTGTACAATACTCTACTAAATCCGATAAAAAATCTATTATAACACAATACGAAATGTATTCTATTGATGATTTAGGTCTTTTGAAGATGGATTTATTGGGCCTAAAAAACTTAACTATTATTGAAAATACTCTAAAAAGAATTTATACAGTACAGAACAAAAGTATTGATTTATTAAATATACCACTTAATGATGAAAAAACATTTGAGCTTCTTAGAAAGGCCCAGACCACATCAGTGTTTCAATTGGAATCAGAGGGTATGAAGCGTTACCTTAAAGAATTAAAGCCCACTGTATTTGAAGACATTGCAATAATGATATCACTCTATCGTCCTGGTCCAATAGAGCTTATTCCAGAATACATAGCCAGAAAACACGGTAGAAAAATCGTAGAATATATCCATCCTAATCTAAAAGAGGTTTTAGAACCGACTCACGGCTTGCCGATTTTTCAGGAACAAATTATGAAGATTGCGCAGGTATTAGCTGGCTTCTCTCTTTCTGAAGCAGATGTTTTAAGAAAAGCAATTGGCAAAAAGATAAAAGCCCTATTAATGGAACAAAAAGAAAAGTTTATTGAGGGTTGTGTTAAAAACAATGTTTCAAAAGATATCGCTGAAAAAGTGTTTCAATGGATTGAGCCACACGCCTCTTACTCCTTTAACAAATGTTTATCTGCTGATACAGAAATATATAGCCCAACAGGTAACATTAGGACAATAGAAGAATTATATAAAGAAAGTAAACTCAAAAAACGCTACAAGAATACTGGAAAAGGCGTTCTCTCTCTAGATGATAATTTAAAAATAAAACCAAGGGCAACTTCAGAAATTATAAAAAATGGTGTAAAACCAATTTATGAAATAACTGTTGCCTCTGGTAAAAAAATTAAAGCTACAAAAGAACATAGATTTTTAACTGCTGGAAAATGGAAAAAACTTGAAGATCTGAACACTGAAGATAGAATT
The DNA here is from genome assembly GCA_013203565.1 of Parcubacteria group bacterium. Lineage (GTDB taxonomy): Bacteria > Patescibacteriota > Minisyncoccia > Minisyncoccales > CG1-02-41-26 > JABMPZ01. The sequence goes on from JABMPZ010000091.1 coordinate 6,261, forward strand.
GCTACAGCTAGATGTTGGCCCACTAATAAAATGGGTAGAATAGATTGGCCCAAACATAAACTTGCCCTTTTGGGTCATGTTTTGAGTGAAGGTAATACATGTCATCCTTCTAGTTTCTATCTTTTTACAAGCTCTGAAGAAGAACTAAAGGAATATATTGAAACTTTAGAAAAATTCCAAAATACAAAAGCTACCGTTAATAAAAAAGAAAACACATACTCTGTCTATGCAGGTAGAATAAATATAAAAGAGAAATCAGAAGCAGCTGAATGGATAATGAATGAATTAAATATACGCTATAAAAAGGCTACTATAAAAACAATACCTATTCCTGCTTTTCGTCTATGTAATAAACAGCTTGCATTTTTATTAGCAAAAATGTGGAACGGAGACGGGTGTATTGATGTAAAAAATAAACTAATGTATTACGCTACGTCTTCAGAGAAATTAGCAAACCAAGTCCAATCCCTTCTTTTAAGATTTGGTATTTTAGCAAAATTATATAAAAAAAAGTTCAAATATAGAGGGGGGATAAAAATAGGATGGACAGTCTCTTTCAGTCGTTATGATAATATATTGAAATTTGTTGAAAATATTGGCCCTCATCTCATAGGTAAAAGAAAATCCGATTTAAAAAAAATGTTTAGTTCTCACCGAATTTTAAATCTGGACTATTCAAACCAATTATTCGCTCGGGGTACATCTGATACTATACCAGCTGACTTTATTAGAGAAAAAATAAGGTCAGAATGCCTGGAAGCAAACATACCTTTTAAAACAGTTGCTCGCTGGTCAAATGTTGCCGAAAGACTCTTTTGGGCTGATAAACGAAAGGTAGGATATCAAAGAGAAACTGTAAAAAAAATTGCTGAATCTTTAGGGTCTTCAGTTTTAAATAATTGGGCTGATTCAGATATCCATTGGGATAGAATTAAATCTATCAAATACGCAGGAAAAGAACAAACTTATGATTTAACTGTAGAAAAAAATCATAATTTTGTAGCAAATGGATTTATTGTCCATAATTCCCATGCTATTGCCTATGCTATGATTGCATATAACACAGCATACCTTAAAGCGCATTTTTCCGTGGAGTTTATGGCTGCTGTTTTAACATCAGAAAGAAATGATGTTGAAAGGATCTCATTTTTAATTGATGAGTGCAAAGAAATGCAAATTGAAGTTCTGGCTCCAGACATTAATGAAAGTTTTCACAACTTTTCTGTAGTACCCAAAGAAAACAAAGTAAGATTTGGTTTGTTAGCTATTAAAAATGTTGGTGAAAACATTGTTACTGAAATCATCCGAGAAAGAAAAGAAAATGGGGCATATAAGTCATTTTCTGACTTCACAGCCAGAATTGCAACCAAAGATTTTAATAAGAAATCATTAGAGAGTTTAATAAAATCTGGGGTTTTTGATAAATTTGAAGAAAGAAACAAATTATTAGAAAATATGGAAGACATTTTGAGTTTTAATAGGGAAATTAGGAAATCAGCTCAAAGCAACCAGAGTTCTTTGTTTGATTCAATTGCTTCCACTCCCCCATCGCTTCAACTCGCTTCTGCCCCACCTATTGATATGAAAGAAAAACTTGATTGGGAAAAAGAACTTTTAGGGCTATATATATCAGCTCATCCTTTGGATGCAATTAAAAACATATTAAAAGAAAAAGCCCTGCCATTGCGGGACTTAAGAGAAAACATACCATACAACAGGATAAGAGTTGGTGGTATTATATCCTCAATTAAAAGGATAGTAACAAAGAAAGGACAGCCAATGATCTTTATGAAGCTTGAAGATTTAACTGACAAAGTAGAAGTAGTTGTGTTTCCTTCAATTCTTGAAGCCAACCCAGAGATATTCCAAGAAAACAAAATAGTGTTTGTAGGAGGAAAAGTGGATCAAAGAGACAACGAACCAAAGATAATCTGCAACACAATTGAAGAAATATTGGAAATACAGGAGGTATAATTAAAGTAAAATTTTGTAGCTACTTAGGACGATCGTCCTAAGTAGCTACAAAATATTTGACAAGTTATTTACAGTTTGATAAGATATAATTGTATGAGTTTAAAAATGACAACAACTTGTAACAAGATGACCTTTCAAGGGGGGCTTGTTCAGTTGTTGTAAGATAAACTCTAAACAAAGTAGACAGGCCCCCATTAAATCGGGGGTTTTTCAGTTCTTTAACTTAAAAGGAGGTGAAAAAAATGGCTGTTGATGATGAAACAGCGTTAAAAACATGTTGCTGTAAACTCTGTAACGATGGTAAGGATGAAAAACAAGAAAACAGAGACACAAAAGCATCACCGTGTCCATTACACACAGATGGGTGCACTCATCTGTGTAAGGCAAAACTACTACCAGGAAGCATTAGTTATGACACCATACACGGAGTCACTCCTGAATAGTGAATGTATCGGAGCAAGAGGAGAGAACAACACTTCCCTCTTGCTCCACCGTCATAAATAATCTATACTAAAGAAATCAATAATGATAATAAAGAATATGCCAAATAAAATAAACAAAATTGAAACTATTCGGCACTCGCTTGCTCATATTATGGCTACGGCTGTTTTGGAACTCTATCCTAAGGTAAAGTTTGGTATTGGCCCTTCAATTGAAAATGGTTTTTATTATGATTTTGATTTTGGAAAAGTGAAACTTTCTGATGAAGATTTGCCAAAGATTCAGAAAAAAATGAAAGAAATAATCAAACAAGATGGTGATTTTAAGAAAAAAGATGTATCTAAAATATCTGCTAAAAAACTATTCAAAGACCAACCATATAAGTTGGAATTAATTAACAATCTCCCTGGAAAAACTGCCTCTATTTATGAAACAGGCAGTTTTATTGATTTATGCAAAGGTCCTCATGTTAAATCAAGTAAAGAAATCCCATTCAAGGGGTTTAAGTTAACAAGAGTTGCTGGGGCTTACTGGCTCGGAGATGAGAAAAATAAAATGCTGACTCGTATTTATGGAGTTGCTTTTGAAACTTCAGAAGAGTTACAAACTCATCTAAAACAAATTGAGGAAGCAAAGAAAAGAGACCATAGAAAATTAGGTGCTAAACTGGATTTATTCTCTTTTCATGAACAAGCACCTGGAATGCCTTTTTTCCATCCAAAAGGAACTATTATTTACAAAGAATTATGGAAGTTCTGGGAAGAAGTACAAAAAGAATTTGATTATGACTTTGTATTAGCTCCATCAATGTTAGATGTTTCAATGTGGAAACAATCTGGACATTATAGTCA
>JABMPZ010000092.1 GCA_013203565.1 Parcubacteria group bacterium
GCACGAGGATAATAGGGTTCCGTGTTTTCCTTTCTTTAATTTTTCAATAAGTTCTTTAGCTTCCTCTGTTGTTGTAAAGTCAGCCCCTACTGAAACATCAAAAACCTTATCAGCACCGAGTTTCCTTATACCAGCTGTTAGTTTATCTGTGACTATTTCCCCTGGTTGCATACCAAACAACTCTCCAATACTTGTTCTAATAGATGGAGCAAACTGGAAAATGATTGTTTTGTCTTTTTGTTGAAGAGAGTTTTCTATTTTTTCAAATTCTCCGCTTGCTTCAAATGCACCAACTGGGCATCTTACAATACACTGACCACAATAAATACATGGATTATTTTTTGAAGGAGTAACTTCAAAGAAATTGTTTCTTTCTTTCATTTCTAAGTGTTCAACTTTCTGTTGTTTGCATATTTCAACACAATTTTTACAGTCAATACATTTTGAAGAGTCAAATTCCAAAGCAGGACCCATTTTATAAACAGGGAATGTAGTTTTTCTGTCATTAAATCTATTTATTTTTACATTGTATTTCTTTGCAAGTTTTTTAAGGCGACAGTCAGGGCCTGTAACGCAATCGTTACACTCTTCTCGGTGTTGTGCGAAGATTAACTCAAGATTTGTTTTTCGTAGAGCTCTTAAAGTAGGGGACTCAGTTATTATTTCCATTCCTTTTTCTATTTTTGTACTACATGCGGTCTGTGGACTCGAACATCCTTTTATCTCAACAACGCAAAGACGGCAAGAGGCCTTTATTTTTAAGTCAGAGTGGTGGCAGAGTGATGGTATTTTAATTCCATTGGCTTCTGCAACTTCTAAAATAGTCTGGCTTTGAGTTGCCTTTATATTCTTATTATCAATTGTTATTGTAATTTGTTTTGTCATTAAAGGTGTTTTTAAAACGCGACAAACTGGGACGATCGTTCTAGTTTGTCGCGTTTCAAAGTAGTTTTTCTATTGCTGACTTGAATGGTGTAGAAGCTATTTTACCTAAAGGACAAAGTGATGTTTGTTCTATTGTAGTAAAAAGTTCATTCAGGATTGCTTTATCTTCAGTAGTTATGACTTTCTTATTTACTATCTCTTCAATTCTATACAAGCCCTCTCGGCAGGGCACGCATTTGTCGCAGTTTTCTTTGTTAAAGAATTGTGCCCACTTTTTCATTAATTTGAAAACATCTGTATTTTTTTTATTAAAAACAATTATAGATCCTAAACCAGTTAAAGGTTGTTTAAGTTCGTTTGAAGTGAGTATTTTACCACAAGCACCACCACCTGCTTGAATGAAAAAGTCAAACTCTGGTTTATTATTAGTTTGTAATAAAATTTGATTGATAAATAGATTTTCTGGGAGTTCAAATACTCCTTTATTTTTTACTTCTCCTGCTATTGAGTAGAATTTTGTTTTACAATATTCTTTTTTTACAATTTTTGAAACAAAATAGAATGTTTCTACATTGTTTATTAAAGTTGGTTTTTTAAAAAGCCCTTCTTGAGTAGGGAAGGGGGGCCTTATACGGGGGAGTGGTGGTTTTTCTTCTATTACATTAAGTATGGTTGTTTCTTCGCCACGAAGATAGCCTGGTTGTTTTTCTATAAGTTTAATTGGCAGACCAATACATAGCTTTTTTAAGGTTTTACCAAACTCTTTATAGTAATCTTTATTTATATATATGTAAGCTCTTTTTGCTTTAAGAGTTTCAATAGCAATTTTCATTCCGTTTATTACTTCTTCAGGATAATTTTTTAGGATATAGTAATCTTTATTTACATATGGCTCGCCTTCTGAAGCATTGCAAACAATATATTTTTCTTTTGCTTTTGCATTTTTTACCATTTCCCATTTTAAGCCAACAGGAAAACTACTACCACTCCTACCAGTTAGTCCTGATTGTTTTAATTTTGTAATAATATCCATATTAAATTATTCTACCATTTTTATTTGATTTCAAGAAGTGTTATTATTTTCATTTTATAATTAAATCAAAAACCGCCCTGAATTTTCGAGAGGCGGTTTTTGATTAGATTTGGATTATTAGTTTATCTTTTCTTGCCGAGGGCTTTTATGCATTTTGTGCATGACAAAACTCTCTTGCCTATATGCTCTTTGTATTTTTTTCGTGTAGTACCTTCAGGTACAGTAAGCCATTGCAAGTTTGGATATTTCCTTATTTTCGGTGTTGGGTTGTATTTGCCTCTTAATTTATTATAATGTCTGGCAACCACAGAACCCTTACCGCATATTGCACATTGTTTAGCCATATGGAATTTTTTATTAAATTTCTTTCTTACATATATAATAATACAGGAAATTTTGAATTTTGCAAATTAAAATGCTATGCTTACACTATATATAGAAAATATAACTATAAATTATTATGATTATTGACTTATTATTCAGAGACCCACTTTCATATTTTATGGCAGCGGTCTCTATAATCCTTGCTTTGAGCATACACGAATATGCTCATGCACAGGCATCTGATTCTTTAGGTGATAATA
>JABMPZ010000093.1 GCA_013203565.1 Parcubacteria group bacterium
GGTGTTTATAGTATGGGAGATTATTTAGTTGGAGGTGAAATAGGTCTTTTTGATAATTCAAGAACAATTTTCCCAGAGCATAACTTTTTTCCTGCTGAAACTCGTATTATATTTGAGAAAAGAGGTTGGAAAACTATTACTGCATTTCAAACAAGGAATATACCACATCAAGGGCATGAGTTTTTACAGAAAAAAGCGCTTGAACAAACAGATGGTTTGTTTATACAGCCCGTAATAGGGGAGAAAAAACTTGCTGACTTCAAAGACGAGTATATTTTAACCTCGTATGAGATTTTAATTGACAAGTATTATCCAAAGCAAAAGGTTCTGCTCGGCATATTGCCATTAAAGATGAGGTATGCTGGTCCGAGAGAGGCAGTTTTTCACGCTTTAATCAGAAAAAACTTTGGTTGCACACATTTTATTGTAGGAAGAGACCATGCTGGAGTCGGTGGTTACTATCCGCCGTTTGCTGCTCAAGAGATTTTTGATACATTCAAAAAAGATGAGATTGGTATTGAAATTTTCAAATATCCTGAAGTTATTTTTTGTAATGAAGAAAAAAAACACTTATTTATTACTGACTGCCCACATAAAGAAGAAAACAAATTGTCTTTTTCCGGGACTAAATTACGAGAGCATATAAAAAACAATGAATTACCTCCTGAATATATTATTAGACCAGAGGTTTTTAATATGATTTCTCAAAGCCATAACTCATTAGTTGATGATGTGTATAAAAATAATACAAAGAAACAGGGTTTTGTTCTTTGGTTTACTGGATTATCTCAATCAGGGAAAACAACAATAGCTGATGGAGTATTTAAGATATTAGAAAAAAAAGGACTTAAACTTGAGAGGTTAGACGGGGATATTGTAAGAGAATCATTGAGTTCTGACCTTGGCTTTACACATAAAGACAGGCAAGAGAATATAAAAAGAGTGGCTTTTATGTCAAAGCTTTTAAGTAGAAATGGAGTTGGTGTTATTGCTTCTTTTATATCTCCGTATAAAGAAATGAGGGAGAAAGTAAGACAACAAGTTGCCAATTTTATAGAGGTTTATACTAATGCACCTTTGGAAGTTTGTGAGGCAAGAGATACAAAAGGACTTTATGCAAAAGCCAGAAAAGGAGAAATACAAAACTTTACTGGCATTTCCGACCCTTATGAAGCTCCAGAAAATCCAGAGATTGAATTATTCACTAATAGAGAAACATTAGAAGAAAATATTGATGAAGTAATTAAGTATTTGGAGCAGAATAATCTTGTTTAACTTTTCGTTTGATTGTCTGCAACATAAAGAAACATAATAGAATTACTAAAGGTATTATAGGGAGAGTATAGCGCGGATACGGAAACAGCACAGAATGCAAAGCCCAAAAATAGGCAATAAAGAGCCAAAGTAAAAGGATTTTTTTCTTTTTTATAAACTTTAAAGATAAGAAAGATAAAGCCAGCATAAGCAGAAACACGATTTTATAAATTAAAATCAAATAAAGCGCTGAAGGGTATTTTTGTGTTAAACGTTTAGCTTGTGTTCCTCCAGCTCCGGGTTTCCAAAAAAGATAGATATTTTGCAAACGAGAGACAATAATTTTACCTAAAGTTGCTTCCCCTGGCTTTAATTTTTCTGTTTCTATGCTGAAATAGTCTATTTCTACAAAGGCCTTTTGAGTCACATTATGGAAGCCGGAACGGATGGGTAGTAATTTGTTTAGTTCAACGTAATTTCTTATGGTCCAAGGTATAAGAGTTGCAAGAAAGATAAGAATTAAAAAACTAAGCTTAAGGAGTTGAGTTTTTTTTCTGAATTTTTTGAATAAAATCACAAAACCACCACATAACCAAATAGGCAGAAATAAAGCTGAAGGTCTTGTTAAAGTTGCTATTCCTAATGTTCCGCCTATGGCAGCGGCATTTAGATATTGGGGATTTTTTTGAAAACGTAAAACAAGATATACTAATAAAATCAGCATAAAGCTGAAAACAATTTCTGTGAGCAGTAAATTAGAGTAAAGTAAAAAATAAGGCCAAAGCACTACAATTATTGATGCAGATAAAGCTAAAACAAAAGATAGGTTTAAGAAATTTTTGGCAATGAAGTAAACAAATAGACTGATTAGCCCTAAAATCAATATTTGGATGATTTTAACATAAGTATAATTGTGTCCGAAAACAACATAAATACCAGACAGAAAAAACGGATACACAGGCGCTCCGTCAGCAGATGAACCATATTCAGTGAATCCATTGCCTTGAGACAAATTTACTGCTGTGTTATCATATGACAAGGCGTCTTGCGTTACCCCAAAGTCAGGCACAAATTTTAGCCAAATTCCACCTGCTAAAGAAACAAGAATAAATATTGAAACTAAGGCGATTATATCTTTTTTAAGCATATATTTTAATTCTTCTATTATAACAAAAAATAATACAAAATGAAAAGAAACGTTGATTTTATTGGTATTGGCGCTCCAAGGTCCGGTACCACATGGCTCTTTACCTGCTTTAAGGAGCATCCGGAAATTTGTATGTCTAATATTAAAGAAACAAATTTCTTTACTGATTTTTTGGTATCAGCAAAAAACAGAAACATTAAAAAGTATGAGAGATTCTTTAGTCATTGCGCTGACGGCGCAGTGATTGGAGAATTCTCCCCACACTATTTATCTGATGAAAAAGCCCCCTTTCTTATTAAAAAGAATTTTCCTAATGTGAAATTGATTGCTTGTTTTAGGAACCCTGTTGAACAGCTTTACTCTTACTATCGCTTTACTAAGCAAAGAGGCAGGCATAGTTTCCAAAGCTTTGAGGAGTTTTTAGAGAAAGAAGATTTTGGAGCAAAGAAAAAAGTTCTTTATTATGTCAACTTGAAAAAATGGCTTCATGTTTTTTCAAGAGAACAGATTTTAATTTTAATTTATAAAGACATTTCAGAAAATCCCAAGCATGTTCTTAGGCAAACATTTGAATTCTTAAATGTTGATAAAAATTTTATTCCTTCAAAAGCCAATGAAAAAGTAAATCCAAGCGGTGAATTTAAGGGGTGGTTTTTATCGCGGCTTGCCTACAAGATAATATATTTTTTACAAGGTAGGGCACGGGGAGATAAGGTGATTGCATGGTTGTTGAGATCGAGAATAAAAGTATTATTTGATAGAGCCATGCAGTCATCCACAAAACAAAAAAAACAACCAAGCGCTACTCAAGAGCCAATCAGCCCTTCAATAAGAAAAAAATTGCAAAAAATGTATGAAGAAGACATAAAAGGAATAGAGAGTTTAATCAATAGGGATTTGAGTTTTTGGAGGCAATAAGGTAATATGAAAGTGAGCGCCAGTTTATTTATAAGGCTTATTATTTTTTATGTGCGGTATTTTTGGAATTGCAACAAATAAAAACTCAGGTTTTTCTTCGGAATTGCTGAAAGATTCAGCAGATAAATTATTTCGTTTTTCAGAGTCCCGAGGTAAAGAGGCATCTGGGGTTGCTTTGTTTAGACAAGGCAAAATTCAAATATATAAAAGACCTGAACCAGCTTCTCGTTTAATTAAAAGTAAAGAGTATGGAGATTTATTTAGGTCTCCTGCTTCAACGTTGTCGGATATCAGTGCTTTGATAGGCCACGCCAGATTGGTAACCAATGGGGCGCTGGAAGATAACAGAAATAATCAGCCAGTGGTAAAGCAGGGGATAGCAGCCGTGCATAACGGCATTATAGTGAATGATAATGAGATTTGGGAAGCATTTAGCCAATTAAAAAGAGAGTATGAAGTGGATACAGAAGTAATGTTAGCTTTATTAGAAATGTTTCTCAGCAAGGGTAGTTCTGTATCTGATTCTTTTCAGGATGTTTTTAGTATTATCAAGGGCGCTGCTTCAGTGGCATTATTGTTTGAGAAAAAAAGTAAGATGGTATTAGCCACTAATACCGGCTCTCTTTATGTTTGCTGGAGCCGAAATAAAGATGTATTGTTTTTTGCTTCCGAGCTTTACATTTTAAAGAAGTTTTTAAAATGGAGAAAATTAAAATTTTTAGGGCCTTGCAAAATATCACAAGTTAAACCTATGTCCGGCTTGGTAATTGATTTAGAGGATTTAGGCGCTAAGCAGTTTTTCATGAAAAAAACCAAGTTTTCAGAAGTGGCGGAAAGAACAGTACAGCCCAAGTCTTCAGAAGTTATCAGGGCTCTTGTGCCTAAAAGCTTAATTATTGATAACCAGAGCCAGGTGGCTGGATTAAAACGTTGCTCTCGTTGTATTTTGCCTGAAACAATGCCTTTTATTGATTTTGATAATCAAGGAGTTTGTAATTATTGCCGTGAATACAAGAAGGTGAAGCTGAAGGGTAAGGAGGCATTGGAAAAAGTTCTTGCTGGTTATAGAGCCAATACAGAAAAGCTTAATGTCATAGTACCCTTAAGCGGCGGAAGGGATTCTTGCTTTACACTTCATTATGCAAAAAATATTTTAGGGCTATCTCCAATTGCATATACTTATGATTGGGGCATGGTAACCGATTTAGCCAGAAGGAATCAAGCCAGGATTTGCGGACAATTAGGCGTGGAGCATATTTTAGTTTCGGCTGACATAAGAAAGAAACGGGAGAACATCAGGAAAAATGTTTCAGCTTGGCTTAAAAAGCCCAATTTAGGTACAGTGCCACTTTTTATGGCAGGGGATAAGCAGTATTTTTACTATGCTAATCAGCTTAGTAAGCAAACAAATATAAAGTTGATACTTTTTGGTTCTAACCCTTATGAAAAAACTGATTTCAAGTATGGCTTTTGTAAAGTAAAGCAAGGCACGGTATCCGAGAAACAAACAAAGCATGCTGTTATTTCAAACATAAATAAATTCAAGATAGCTTTTTATTATACGAGCCAGTTTTTCCGAAACCCAGCTTATTTAAATAGTTCTCTTTTGGATACTTTTACTGGTTATCTTTCTTATTATTTTATTCCACATAATTATCTACTTTTCTACAGATATAGGCGGTGGGATGAAAAAGAAGTGGTTTCAACACTGTTAGAACAATATAATTGGGAATTATCTGAGGATACTAAAGACACCTGGCGCATAGGGGACGGCACTGCTCCTTTTTATAATTACATTTATTATACAATTGCTGGTTTTACTGAAAATGATACTTTTAGGTCTAATCAGATAAGAGAAGGGGTGATAACAAGAGATGAGGCCTTGAAAGCAGTAAAAGAAAGTAATCAGCCAAGATATCCGTCAATCAAATGGTATTGCGATACTATAGGTATTGACTTTGAGGAAACTTTGAAGATAATTAACTCAGTTCCACGTTTGTATTAATCAGAGAAAAATATGAAACTTGCTGTTATTATTCCTGCCTATAATGAGCAGGAGACAATTCAATCGGTAATTCAGAAAATTCCCGTAAAGATTAAAGGGCTTTCTCATCAAGAAGTGATTGTGGTTGATGACGGTTCAACAGACCAAACAGCTCAATTAGCCAGAGAGGCCGTGGCTTTGGTTGTGTCTCACACTAAAAATCGGGGAGTGGGCGTTGCTTTTACTACTGGTGTTGATGTTGCCCTGCGCCGGGGAGCGGATTTGGTTGTTACCTGCGATGCCGATAATCAGTTTGACCCGTCTGAAATTCCAAAACTCTTAGAGCCGATTTTAGCTGCACAAGCAGATGTTGTTTTAGGTTCTCGGTTCTCTCCAGGGTCTGTTCTTTCTGGCATACCAAGAGTTAAACTCTGGGGCAATAAGTTCATGTCTTGGTTTTTGAGCTGGATTTGCAAAGAGAAATTTTCAGATGTTTCTTGCGGGTTTAGGGCTTATTCCAAGGAGGCGCTTTTATGGACCAATCTTTTTGGGGAATTTACATATACCCACGAGGCGGTCTTGAGCTTAAGCTTTAAAAACTTGAGGATAAAAGAGGTGCCAATTACAACTCTTTATTTCCCAGAGCGGGTTTCTTCTGTGAGTGGCAACTTGGTTGCTTACGGGTTTAGGTCTTTAAGGATTATTCTTCAGGCAATTCTTGGCTACCGGCCCTTTAAGTTTTTTGGAACTTTGGGCGGTTTGATTTTCGTAATAGGAGTTTTACTGGATTTGGTGATGATGATTATTTTTTGGCAAACCAGCAGTTTTTCTCCGTACAGGTTTATTGGCATTTCTGGGCTGATATTTAATATTGTGGGCATAGCCGCTTTTATTGTTGGCTTAGCAGCTGGCTTGCTGAATAGGGTTCGTCAGAACCAGGAGAGGATTCTTTATTTTTTAAAAAAGCGGGCTTATTCAGATTCTTCAAATCATTTCTCCAAATAATGGATTTCTCTCCACGAAAAATTATCTTGGGAAAGTTTGGCAAAGATGTGGCTTGGTATGTGGCTAGTTTAATCACGCTTGCTGTTTGCGGCGTTGCTTTGAATATACTGATAGCTTGGGTTTACGGGGCAAGTGTACTCGGAGCCTTTAATCAGGTGTATGCTGTTTACATATTATTATCCCAGCTTGCTGTTTTTGGTATTCATTTTTCTGTATTAAAGAACATTTCGCAATTCAGAGCAGAGAAAGCGCTATGTAGTAAGATTATTTCTTCAGCTCTTGTTATAACATTGCTGTTGTCTGTGTTAATTATTCTGGTTAGTTTTGGTTTGAGAGGATGGATAGGTGATATTTTACAGAGCCCAATGGTGGCTTCAGGTTTAAAATATGCTCTGCCTGGGCTTTTGTTTTTTGCCTTAAACAAGGTTTTATTGGCTGTGCTAAATAGTACAAGACAAATGAAAGCATATGCCGTTGGTTTGGGTTTGCGATATGTTCTAATGCTTTGTTTTTTGATTGGCCTTATCTTATTTAAAGCATCAGGCAATATTCTGCCTCTTTTATTTACTGCAAGCGAATGTATATTATTTTTTTGGCTTCTGTCTTATGTAGGCAGAATTTATCCCTTTGTTGGTTTTTCAAAATGGTCTGGCTGGTTTAAAAAACATTTCCTTTTTGGTTTACGAGCTTTTGGCGGTGGAGCATTATCAGAAATCAATACAAGGGTTGATGTTTTAATGCTTGGCTTTTTTACAGGTGACTCAATAGTGGGTATTTACAGCTTGGCTGCTATATTAGCTGAAGGCCTGCTCCAGCTTACAGTGGCGTTTAGGGCAAATGTCAATCCAATACTCTCCAAGCTTTATTTTGAAAAAGGAGCAAATGAATTGAAAAAAATTATCAAACAGGGTATTAAAATGTGTTATCCAGTTATGGCAGGAGTTGGTACCTTGGCTATAATAGCTTATCCGCTTCTTATACGTTTGTTCTTGGGCGCAGATAATGTTTTTATGTTAAGCTGGCCAGTGTTTTTCATTTTAACACTTGGTATTATGGCAAGCGCGGGGTATATGCCTTTTTCGATGCTCTTAAATCAAACAGGATTTCCCGGCTCGCAAACTACGCTCAGAGCCTTAGTTTTATTAACTAATATTATTTTAAACTTAGCTCTTATTCCTATTTTAGGAATGTATGGAGCAGCCATAGCCACTAGCTTCTCATTTGTTGTGCTTATGGGTTTTTTGAAATTATTTGTAAATCACCAATTAAAAATTAAAATTTAAAATGAAAGAGTTTATACCACATTCTAAATATTCGCAAGCTAATTTTCTTACTCAAAAACTTATTGATGGATTTTATAATAAAGTGAGTAAGTTGGTTTCTAATTTAGAAGCAAACAAGGTATTAGAGGTTGGTTGCGGGCATGGTTTTTCTACTGCTTACTTAAAACATTTTTTTTCAGGAAAACATTTTGAGGCGTCAGAGCTTTTGCAAAGTTCTGTAAACAAAGCTCAAAAAATGCATCCTGAAATCAAAATATATCAGGAATCAATTTATGATTTAAAAAGAAAGGAATCTTGTTTTGATTTAATTTTAGCGCTTGAGGTTTTAGAGCACCTTGAAGATCCAAAGTTAGCTTTAAGACAAATGCATAGAGTAAGTTCCAGATATTGTTTGGTTTCTGTTCCAAGAGAGCCATTGTGGAGAATTTTTAATATGTGCCGTTTGAAATATGTCAGAAGCGCGGGAAACACACCAGGACATTTGAATCATTGGTCTAAAAAAGATTTTATCAGGTTTGCTGACGATTACTTTTCAATTGAGGAAATAGCCCTCCCTCTGCCTTGGATGATATTTTTAATGAAAAAAAGATAATTTTCAAAGCAAATCAAAATTCGCATTTTATGAACATAAGAAATAAAATTTATTTGCTGAAAAGAATGTTAAAATCCAGAGGTGTTTTGTTTAGCTTAAAGGTTTTTCTTCGTGCGATAGAGCGCTTTTTCAGAAAGAATGTTTTGTTTCAGGAATATATTACCAAGAAAATTAATTCCATATATTTAATGAAGTTTTCTCTTAGAAAAAAAGCCCAGCATAGGGCATTATGTTTATTTAGAACATGGGAAGAATTAGAAACTGCAATTGTACAAAAAGTTGTTAAAGAGAATATGCATGTATTAGATTTAGGAGCTAACATTGGATATTATTCGTTTTTATTTGCTATGTTAGTAAAAGGGCAGGGGAAAGTGTATGCTGTAGAGCCATTACCACGAAATTTTACTCAATTAAAAGAAAATGTTTTACTCAATGGATTGCATAGTTTGATTTCTGTGGAGAATATAGCAATTTCTGATAAAACAGGAGTTATGGAGTTTTTCATTGGAAGAACTGATAATGTTGGTAGTTTAGTGAAGATTGCAACAGACAGGCAGACAGGACAGAATATAGAAGTAAAAACTTTTTCTTTAGTTGATTACCTAAAAGATAAACCTTGTATGGATTTTATCAGAATGGACATTGAAAGGGGAGAGCTCAAGATTTTCAAGAATTTAATAGAACGAGGTTCTGAATTAGATAATAAATATCCAAAAAGAATTTTCTTTGAGATTCATCCAATAGGAACTGAAGACCCTGACGCTACATACACTTCTGTTTTACAAGGGCTTATGAAAATTGGGTATTGTGCTGAATATGTTATTCCTTCCTCAAATCCTTTAGCCATGAAACAATTTCAATCCTTAGGCTATGTGCCTGAAAAGATCACTTCAACAGAAAATCTTTTATTTCGTGATATAAGAAACGAGCACCTACTTGAAGTAGCTGCTCGTCGTCCCAAAATCACAAGAGCGATTTTAATGCGCCTTAGTTCTGTTTAGATTTTTTGGATTTCTTGAACAATAGAGGGCTTAGATAATTTATAGTGAAAAAACATAACACAATAATTATAGGTATTACAGGCAGGGCAAGTCTGGGAAGGGGGGAGCCAATGGCATAGCCCGCCCAGAAATAAGCAACACATAGCCAGAGCAGTAATATCTTTTTTTGTTTTAAGAATTTCCAACTGAATATAGCAAGAGCTAAGATTAAGAAGAAGACAATTCTATAAATTAAGATTAATTGTTTTGCATTAGGGAATTTGTCTGTTATGGCTTCAGCTCGTTTACCTGTGGCACCTGGGTTCCAGAAAAGATAAATATTTTTTAGGTAAGAGGTTTTACTTTCTTGTAGTATTTGTTCTTGTGGTATTATACTATCTCTTTCTATGTCTTGCATATTGCTGATTTCGGATTTAACAGGAGATAATTCGTTAAACTCTTTATAATTTCTTATAGTCCAAGGAGCAAGAGCTACAATAAAAGCCACAATGAAAAGTAAGAGTTTTAGAAAGTTTCTTGATTTGCGGAATTGTGGAATAAAAATCAATATACATATAGCGAGCCAGAAAGGAAGCAACATAATCATTGGTCTTGTTAAAGCGTAAAGACCTAATACAACCCCAAGTCCGACACTTTTTAGGTAAGTAGGGGTTTTTTGAAACAATAACAAAAGATACATTGAGATTATTAAGAAAAGAGCAAGAGCAATTTCAGGTAGAATTAAATTACTGTAAAGTAAAAAATAAGGCCAAGTAGCCGTTACTAAGCCAGCTGCTAAAGCAAGAGAGTATTTTATGCTTAGCCGTTTACAGATAAGGTAAACAAATACGCCAATGAGTCCTAAGAATAAAAGTTGAATTACCTTGATAGCGTTGTAGTTATTTCCCGCAACAGAATAGATTACAGCCAAAGAGTAGGGATAGCCAGGAGTTTCATTAGCAGAGGAACCATTATTCCACACAAAGCCATTACCGTTTGATAAATTTTGAGCTATTTCATCATAAGCTGTGGATTGCTCTTTCATCTCAAATACAGGCATATATTTCAACCAAATACCTCCTGCAGTAATAACCACAACAAAAATCGCAGTTATTGCAATGATGTTCTTTAATGCGCGTGGGTCAGTTGATTTACGAATTTTTGTGAATAATGTTTTTATTGATTTCATATAATTTTGTTTGCTAAATATTTTGTAACTGTCTCATTATTATGGTATCATAATTATAGTTTAGAGGCAAATTAGATAGTTTTAAAATGAAAATACTTATAAAACTATGGGTTATGGAGAAGCTTTAATTCGGACTGGTCTTGCCATGAACTTATTAGTATTATTGCTACCTGTTTAGGGGTTGAAAGATATAGTTTTTTTTGTTATAATTTTTATCATATATGTTCGAAGACATGAAAAAACAATTCCATCAAAACAAGACCATTCTTATTACAGGTGGCGCAGGGTTTATCGGCTCTTCTATTGCTGAAAGGGTTTGTCGTGATAATAAGGTTATTGTTCTAGATGACCTCTCAACCGGCGCAAAGGAGAATTTGAGCGGTCTTGTTCTTGATTTTAGGCAAGGACATACAAGTCAAATAGCCGAGTTGGTTCCTGAAAAAGTGGACTTAATTTTTCATTTGGGAATTGCTTCATCAACCATGCTTTATCTTAATGATAGAACATTGGTTGGCAGAGAAATCAATGGTTCAATAGCTGTTTTTGAGAAAGCAGTAAGAGATAAAGCCAAGGTGGTAATAGCTTCCTCGTCTTCTATTTATAATCAGGGGGATTTTCCTTCCAAAGAAAACCAAGCAGTAAAGATAACTGATTTTTATACTGAATGCCGGCTTTCTATTGAGCGCTTGGCCGAGCTTTATTCTATTTTGTACAATATGAGAGCAGTTTGCTTGCGGATGTTTGCTGTTTACGGGGGTTTGAGAGAGAAAGGCAAGACCAAATTTGCTAATATGGTGACGAAGTTTCTTTGGCGAATGATGGATGGTAAAAATCCTGTTTCTTATGGTGATGGCACTCAAACTCGGGATTTTACCTATATAGACGACATTGTTGATTGTTGGCTTTTATCAGCTCTTTGGGACAAATCAAGATTTGAAATTTTCAATTTAGGCACTGGCAAGGAGTATGATTTTAATGCTGTCGGGGAGATTATTAATAAGGTTATAGGCACTAATTTGGAGATGCAATACGAACCCAATCCTTTGCCTAATTTTGTTTTTCGCGCTTGGGCTGATACAGGAAAAGCAGAGAAATTGCTTGGTTTTTCTGCCAAAATAACCCTGGAACAAGGCATTAAAAAGCTTCATGAATCTACATTAAAAGACCAGGAGTAAACACAATTGCCAAGTATCTAATTAATCTAACCATGGTCGTTTTCTTTTCTAAATCAAAATGTAAAAGCCTGATTGCTAAATCAAGGAGTTTGCTCTCTAATTTGACCGTAAGTAGAAAACGCGGCTTGTTTTACATTGTTGAAGTAGGTGGCTGGTCAATTAAATGGGATGGACAATATATTACTAAAAATCTTAACAAATTGAACCTGCTCCAATCAAGAATCACTACTACTCATTTGGGCGCAAGAAATAAAATTATTCATTTTGGGAGCGTGAACATTTTTTTAAAAGAAAATGGTTCACGAAGACCCCATAAATCTAATAAAGTAGTTTTAACATGGTTTCATTTCGTTCCTGGACACAAAAGAAACAAAAATATCCTCTCCTCGCAAAATAGATTAAGTTTTCTGCACACTTCCTGTAATATAACAAAAAATAAGCTCATATCTTTTGGAGTAAACCCAGAAAAAATAAAGGTTATTCCATTAGGCGTTGATTTATCTTTGTTTAAGCCATGTAGTCAAGAGAAAAGGCAGGCCTTAAGAAAAGAACTTGACATTCCAGTAGGTAAGGTTGTTGTTGGTTCTTTTCAAAAAGACGGTGTTGGATGGGGTGAGGGTTTAGAGCCTAAGCTGATAAAAGGACCTGACATTTTTGTAAAAGTAGTTTCTCTATTGGCAAAACATTATCCGATTTTTGTTTTATTGGCAGGCCCTGCCAGGGGCTATGTTCAAAAAGAGCTTAAAAAGAGAAATATACCTTATATAAGTTTAGGACACAGGACACTTTCAGAAGTGGCAGAATATTATCATGCTTTGGATATGTATTTAATTACTTCCAGAATTGAAGGGGGACCTAAGGCAATTTTGGAAGGCATGGCCTCAGCAGTGCCAGTTGTTTCTACTAAGGTTGGTATGGTGGGAGATATTACTACAGACAACAGAGATGTATTATTAGGGGAGGTTGAAGATATACAAGGACTTTTTCAAAAAGCAAGTCAGCTTATTGAAAATGCAAATTTAATGGAGCAACTCAAACAAGGAGGTTTGAAAACAGCGCAGAATTATTCTTGGTCTAAAATTGCTCAAAGATATTATCAAGAGATTTACAAACATTTGTTATGAAAATTCATATTGCATACAATTTTAAGCAAGGTCCATGGGGTGGAGGTAATCAGTTCTTAAAATCCCTGAAAGAAGAGTTCAAGAGAAGGGGAGTGTATGTGGAAGAGCCTGATGGCGCTGATGTTGTTTTATTTAACAGCCATCATCAATTGGGAGATGCCTTAAAAATAAAGTTGAAGCATTCAGAAAAGATACTAATTCACCGCCTTGGTCCTGTTTTTTATTACCATCGTGGCAAGCGTTGGAAAAAATACGATAAGCAAATTATTAAATTGAGTAACAAAGTATCTAACGGAGTTGTTTTCCAGTCAAACTGGTCGCTGAATGAGGCGCTTCGGCTCGGTTTTAACAAAGAAATTCCTCATAAAGTAATTTTTAATGCTACTGATGCGTCTTTTTTCAATAAAAACAATAAAAAATCTTTTAACACGCAACAAAAAATTAAGCTTATGGCTATGAGTTGGTCTGCTAATTTGCAGAAAGGATTTGATATATATCAGTATTTAGATGAAAATCTTGATTTTTCAAAATATGAAATGACTTTTGTTGGAAACGCGCCCGTGAAGTTTAAGAATATAAAACAAATTAAGCCGTCAGAAACAAAAGAAGTAGCTATGTTATTGAAGCAAAATGACATCTTTGTTTTCGCCTCTAAAAACGAGGCCTGTTCAAATGCTTTAATTGAAGCTATGTCGTGTGGCTTGCCAGTTATTGCTCTTAACTCCGCAAGCAACGCTGAAATAGTAAAACAAGGAGGAGAGCTTTTTCAGTCATCAAGAAATGTTATAGAAAAAATTGAAAAAGTGGCTAATAATTATGATTTTTATGCATCTGAAATTCCAGAGTTTTCAATGGACGATACAACCCAGCAATATTATTCTTTCAGCCAAAAAATATATAATAGCATAAAAGAAAACAGGAACAGCCAAAAACGAATTGGGCTTTCAACAAAAATTAGCTTTATTAAGCTGAAGTTTTTGTTTGATTCAGTCGTTTTATTTGATAAAATAGGTCATAAGTCAAATAGATAAAAACAAAAACCATGAGCCCCGTATTAACCATTGTGCTTCCAATTTATAATGCAACTGGTTTTTTAGATAATCTTCTTTATTGTTTAGAAAAGTTAACATTTTCAGAGTATAAGGTATTAATTTGTGCCAAAGCCACAACTAAAAGAAAAAAGCAGAAAATAGAAAAAGTGTCAGGAAAATATAAAAATGTGGAAGTTTTTTTTCATAATCCTGGCACATCAGGTAGCACAAGCACAGGTAAAGGAAGTGCTTTAGATATTTTAATTGGTAGAATTAATACTAAATATGGAGTAATGATGGATGCAGATGCTGTTTTTCTGAAAAAGGGTTGGGATAATATTTTGCTTCAACATTTTAATGACGAAATTAAAATTGGTGGAGCTCCAAGGGGTTCAAATAAATTTCCAAATACTTTTCCAGATAGTTTTTTAACTATTTTTGATACACAAGTTTTTAAGGACCTTAAGATTAGTATGATGCCAAGGCACAGGTCGGAGGCGCAAGGTATTGGTTGGGATGTTGGATGGGAAATATATGACAAGTACACTAAGGCCGGATATAAATCAATCATAGCTGTAGTAAGGAATACGAGAACTTATAAACAAGGTCCTTTTGGAGGATTGCTTGGAATTGAAGAATATTATCTTGACGGAGATAATCATATTTTTGCTTCTCATTATGGCAGGGGCTGTTCTTATTTAGGTTCAGCTAAGTATAAAAAAGGAACAAATTTTATTTATCGGCTTCCTAAAATTGGTCGTGTGTTCAGAATGATTAAAGGTAAGCGGGAAAAAGGCAAGTGGCTCAAAATTTGCAGGGGAATAGTTGAAAAATAAATTTAACTATATCTATCTGTTAGGTTAAAATAAATTGTGAAAAAAAATATGCAGAAAAATAAAATAAATGTATTTGGTCGCAATATAACATCACAATATGGTGAAGATGGCATAATAGAATACATATTAAAGCATATCAATACCAATAAAATATGTGTTGAATTTGGCGCATGGGACGGCAAGTTTTTATCAAACACATTTTCACTTTGGCACGATAATAAATGGCAAGGAATTTTAGTAGAGGCAGATAAAGAGAAGTGCGATGCCCTTAAAAAAAGATATTCATCGTATAATATAAATGTATTTAATAAACTTTTAGAGCCGAAAAGGGAGAATAGCATTGATGCGTTGTTTAAGAATAATCAACTTAATCCAAATGTTGGGCTTATATCAATTGACATAGATTCATTTGATTATCATATATGGAAGAATATGGAATATGTGAACCCTGATATTGTTATTATTGAACACAATCCTACAATACCTGGTTATGTTGAATATTATGACCCAGAGGGGGAGACATTTCTTAAGTGCTCGGCTAAAGCACTTGAAACTCTTGGCAAGAGCAAGGGATATAAACTGATCTGTTGCACTAAAACGAATAGTATTTTTATTAAAAATGAGCTTTTCAATAATGAGTTTTTTCCTGATATGCCCGTAGAGTATTTATTTGATTATAGTTTTTGTTCATCACCTATATTATCTGCTGATAGAAATCCTGTGCATAATCTGATCCCTATTTTTTATGGTTCGCCCAATAAATTTCACAAGATTTGTTATCCAATAATCAATAGAATACTTGCATTATTAAGACATAAAAATTATAAAAGACCTTCCAAAAAAATTATTGCGCAATGTGAAAAAGCAGGCATTACAGTTTTATAATCATCTCATCAATCCCTATGTCTAATAGTGATAAATTTAAGCAAATTGAATTTGAAGAAATAAAAGAATGTCCTTTTTGTTCTTCAGAACAAATTAAGTTCTTATTTTCAGCGCCTGAACGGCTTACTGATTTACCGGGGATATTTTCTGTTTATCAATGTCAAGAGTGTGGTTTGGCTTTTCAAAACCCGCTTGTTAGAGAAGAATATATTGGATTATATTACACTGAAAGATTGGGGTACTATTCGCCATCAGCCAACAAAGACAAGGAGCCACATGGATTAAAGAAATTTTTAACAGAGCATATACTGGTTAATCACCTAAAGTATGATTTTAAAAAAAAGAATATATTTCTACTTTTTCTTACCCTACCGCTTAAAAGATTTTTGAAAACTCGTATTTTTCCTGATTTTAAGCAAGGAGGAAAATTTTTAGATATTGGTTGCGCTGGCGGGAGGTTGCTCAGTAGAATGAAAAAAATGGGCTGGGACACAACAGGAATTGAAATGCATAAGAAAACCGCTAATTATGCCCAAGAGCAATTAGGGCTTAAGGTTTTTAATAAAAGAATTGAAGACGCGGATTTTCCAGAGCAAGAGTTTGATGCAATAGTAATGAGTATGGTTTTAGAGCATTTATATCATCCTTTTATGTCATTAGAAAAAATCACAAAATGGTTAAAAAAAGACGGTCAGCTTATATTTTCCATTCCTTATTTTAATGGTTTTGAATTTAATAGATTTAGGGGTTATTCTTTTGGGCTTCAATTACCTATTCATATAACTTTTTTAAGTAAAAAAGTTATTAAGCAACACTTAACTACTTTAGGGTATAAAGATATAAAATTTTATCATCAGTTTTTTGACAGAGATATAATAGCTTCAGCCAGAAACAAGTATAAAGATACAGGGGTCTGGTTTTACAAAATACTTGGACACAATAAAATAGTAAGGATATTATTAGTTCGACCATTTGTTTTTTTACTTGCATTATTTAATAAAACAAGTCGTATTACTGTTTATGCTAAAAAGATATGAAACATTTAATTAAGAAAATTAAAAAAGGGAAGAAGATATTTAATTTAATTGGGTTAGATATTATTAAAATTGCTAAAAGTCCAAAGTATTCGTTTTTAGGATTAAAAAATTTACCTATTAAAACAATTATAGATGTTGGGGCAAATAAAGGACAGTTTGCGAAGAGAGCTGCAGATATTTTTCCAGATGCTCATATATATAGCTTTGAACCCGTGCCAAGGGCTTATAAGATATTAGATGAGTGGATAAAACAAGCAAAAGAAAAAAGATTTACTGCCTATAATTTAGCATTAGGCGAAAACGAAGGAACCGTAGAGATGTTTGATCATATTGGACATAGTTCATCGTCATCTTTTCTTAAAACTACAAAAGTTAGTGAGAGTATGTATCCATTTACCAAAAAACAAGAGTCCATTCCTGTAAAATTAACTACTTTAGATAATTGGTCAAAAAATTTACACTCTCAATTACCAAATGACATCCTTATCAAATTAGATGTGCAGGGATATGAAGATAGGGTAATTAAAGGAGGGTCTGAAACATTTAATATGGCAAAGACCTGTATTTTAGAAGTTTGTTTAGATAAATTGTATGAAAATCAGGCAACTTTCAAACAATTATCCGACTTACTCTATAATCTTGGATATCGCTATGCTGGTAACTTAGAGCAGAGTTATGCTGAAGATGGGCATGTGATATTTATTGACGCTATCTTCACAAAATAACAGATGAAAGGAGCTAAGCTCCTTGCACTCCTTTCACATACTAATATGAACAATAAAAAATCAATTATTAAAAAAATACAATCTTTAATTCGGAAGTTATCTGTGAGTTTTAAAAAGAAGAAATATAAAAAAACAGGGAAGCTACCATTGCAAGAGTTAATAGGGGACAGGGACGAGAAGTATGCCGACTATGCTAAAGCCCAAGTTAATAGAACATTAACCAAGATAGACAAAGACGCTTCTTTTAGATATGGTCAGATTATTCAAGAATTCTTAAAAATTAAGCCGAATCATCAAGGCAGAGTTTTATGTGTGGGCTGCCGTAATGTATATGAATTAAATGCTTTTGAAAAAGCTGGGTTTGAAAAAGTTCAAGGCATAGATTTAGTATCAATTGACCCAAGAATAACTGTAATGGATATGGGAGATATGAAATTCAATGATAATACCTTTGATTTAGTTTATTCTGGCGACTCGTTAGAACATTCTTACGACATAAATCAAACAGCAGGTGAATTTTGTCGTGTTGTTAAATCAGGAGGTCATATTGCTATTGAAACACCAATAAATTATCAAGCCAATCAGGTTGATAGGTGGGATGTAAAGAATTTAGATGGTTTGCTTGCTTTTTTCCGTCCTTATGTTAAAAATGTATCGTGCTTGTGGCAGGAGGTTTCACAAGAACATATTAAAGTGATTTTTGAGATTATAAAATAACATGTCTATTAAAATAGGATTTTTCATTGAGAGAAAAGCTTATTATAAACACTTAGGACCTGTAATTGACGAGGCGCTTCAAAGAGGGCATAAGGTTTTTTGTTTTCACGATTACGCGCAAAGAAGGCAACAAGGTAAAAAAGCATATCAATTTGCATCAATAGATGACTTGCCTGATTTTTATTTTGGAAAGCCGTCGGTAATTACTTTTGATAGTCGTGAGAAATTAATTAAAAAAGCCAAAGAAAACAATGTTCAAGTTTTAGTTTCTTTGCTACATATGTCGCAAGAGTATATTGATCTAAAACAAAAATTGAAACAAGCTGAAATTTTTTTAGTATCTCTACAGAGCGGTTGCGATAGTTTATCTACTGCTGAATCTTGGGGCGTTCCAGATACGACATTAATTTATTCTCAAGTATGGCTTGATTTAGCTGTTGAATACTCATTAAGGAGAAAAAAGATAACTAAGCCAGAACTTGATAATTTTCAACAACAACTTAAAGAAAAAATAAGGATTGTTGGATTTCCCGAATTAGAACAAGGAAAAATGTTAAAATCTAATGACATAAAAAGGGAATGGGGTATTCCCGAAGATAAAAAGGTGGTTTTATATCTACCGTTTCCTCTTAATTCAAGCCATAATAGTTTATGGGTATCATATATCTATGGCAAAAACAATATATTTTTGCAATTACCTTTGGCATTACTATCTTTCAACGCCAGATATATTAAACAGGTAATTAAAAAAAGGAACGACCAAAATGTTGTTAAATCAGTTAGAAAGTTTTGTGATAAAAACAATGCTTATCTCTTAGTTAAGTCCAGAAAAAAAGACCCAGTAAAGCCGTATGTCAAAAAAGTGGCGGATAAGGTTTTGTATGATGAAGACCTTTATCCAGCAACTATGATTAAATGTTTAAAAATTGCTGACTTGTGTTGTAATTTTTATTCCACTGCTGTCATAGAAACATCTTTTATGGGGGTGCCTAATATATGTATAGCTCCAGACACTGCTGACTGGATTAATATTCAACGGCCTCTTTGGCAGATGCTTTTTGAGAAAGCTTCTGATTTACACGATTTTCCTGGGGTTTCATATAAATTAAGTATTCCAGAAGCAATTAACGCATTTTCTGAAAAAACATTATTCGATTTTCCTTTTAATAAAGAAAAGCAAGCAGAATATATGAAAAAATATATTGGACCATTAGAGGGAAAATATGCTTCTAATGTTGTAGATATTGTAGAAAACCTTGTAAATACAGCAAAAATAAGGTAAAATAAATAAAAATATGAGCTTAGAAAACAAATCAATTTTAATTACAGGCGGGGCAGGAAGCTTTGGTCAAAAGTTTGTTGAAATAGTTTTGAAAAAACACAATCCAAAAAGTGTGAGAGTTTTTGATATTAGAGAATTAGCAATGGTTGAAATGCAAAGAAAATTTAAGGATGATGAAAGGGTTAGATTTTTAATCGGAGATGTGAGGGATAAAAGACGACTCCATAGAGCAATGAATGGTATTGATATTGTTGTTCATACTGCCGCCCTAAAACACATAGATATTTGCGAATATAATCCGATTGAAGCAGTTAAAACAAATATTGAATCAGCAATAGATATTATTGATTCAGCTATTGATAATAAAGTAGAAAAAGTCATTGCTTTGAGTACTGATAAGGCGGTTTATCCAACAAATCTATATGGAGCTACTAAAATGGTGGCAGAGAAATTGTTTGTTCAAGGCAATTCTTATGCTGGCGGGCATAATCCCAGATTTTCCTGCACAAGATATGGCAATGTCTTGGCTTCATCTGGCAGTGTTGTGCCTTTGTTCAAAGAACAGGCAAAAACAGGGGAAATAACCATTACAGATAAAAGAATGACAAGATTTTGGATTACTTTGGAAGGTGGAGTGGATTTTGTTATTGAATGTATTAATAAGATGCATGGAGGCGAGATATTTGTGCCTAAAATTCCAAGTATGAAGATTACTGATTTAGCAGAGGTTATAGCTCCGGGTGCTCAAATCAAAGAAATAGGTATAAGGCCTGGTGAGAAATTAGATGAGGTTTTAATTACTAAAGAAGAAGCAAGACATACAAAAGAAATTGACAATTCCTATATTATTGAGCCAGAGTTTCCTTTTTGGACAAAAGAGAATTTCAAGGAAGGAAAACCTCTTAATGATGAGTTTGAATATTCAAGTCAGACAAACATAGAACAACTTACACCAGAGAAGTTAAAAGAAATTTTAAGTAGTATATGACAATTCCTGAAGAAAATTTCATTCCATATGCCAAGCAGTGGATTGATGAAGATGATATCAAGGAAGTTGAGAAGGTTTTGAGGAGTGATTGGATAACTCAAGGACCTGCGATTGATGAGTTTGAAAAGAAAGTAGCAGAATACTGTGACGCTAAATATGCTGTGGCTGTTTCCTCTGGAACAGCTGCTTTGCATATTGCCTACAAAGTTGCTGGTATTGGCAAAGGAGATGAGGTTATAACAAGTCCAATGACTTTTGCAGGCACTGCCAATGCTGTTGTTTACTGCGGAGGCACCCCTGTTTTTGCTGATATTGACCCTGATACATTGAACATTGACCCTAAGGAAATTGAAAAAAAGATTACTGAAAAAACTAAGGCAATAGCAATTGTTGACTTCGCAGGCACGCCGTGTGACATTGACGCAATAAAAGAAATTGCCGACAAGCATAATTTAATAATTATTGAAGATGCATGCCATGCTTTGGGTGCTGAATATAAAGGTAAAAAAGTTGGTAAATTAAGTGATATGACAGTATTTAGTTTTCACCCAGCCAAGGTAATAACAACTGGAGAAGGGGGTATGATATTAACAGACAACAAGGAATTTGCAGACAAGATGAAAGTATTACGACATCATGGGGTTGTTAAAAATCCTGAAAAAGGTGGCTGGTATTATGATATAGAGGAATTGGGTTATAACTTTCGTATTACGAGTTTTCAGTGCGCTTTAGGTATCAGTCAGTTCAAAAAACTTGATAAGTTTATAGAAAGAAGAAGAGAAATAGTTGAAATGTATAATAAAGCTTTTTCAGATATTGATGAAATAATAATTCCAACTGAATCTGATTATGCAAAATCAGCTTGGCATATTTATCCAATACAGTTTAAGTTGGGAAAACTTAACAGAAAGGAAATCTTTGATAAGTTTCATGAACAAGGTATTGGTGTTCAATTACATTATACGCCTGTGCATTTATTTAGTTTTTATAAAAAAGAGTTTGGTTATAAAGTAGGGGACTATCCAATGGCTGAAAAGTATTCAGAAAGAGCTATCACATTGCCGCTTTTTCCTAAGATGACTAATAAAGAAGTTGAAAGGGTAATAAAAGTTACAAAAGATATAATTTATGACAAATAAAACATTTCAAGAAGAGAATTGGGGTGGTAACCATGGCGATGAATATAATGAGAGAAATCCGCAAACCATAGAAGAAATGGATGCGCTTTATATTGAAAATTATGGCATAAACCGTCAAGATTTGAATAAGGAGTTTCTTGAGAACATACCAAAAGATATTAAGATATTAGAGGTGGGAGCTAATGTTGGCTCGCAATTAGATGGGCTTCAGAAAATGGGTTTTGAAAAACTTTATGGAGTTGATATTAATAGAGATTCTATTGAAACAGCAAAAAACAACCTCAAGGGTGTTGATATTATTTTGGCTTCTGCTTCGGACTTGCCTTTCAAAGATAATTATTTTGATTTAGTTTTTACATCTGGTGTTTTAATTCATATTTCACCTGATAATATTAAAACAGCAATGAAAGAAATTACCAGATGTAGTAAAAAGTATATTTGGGGTTTAGAGTATTTTGCTGATACTCATACAGAGATACCTTATAGGGGAAAAAACAATTTACTTTGGAAAGCTGATTTTTCCAAACTCTATCTTGATGTATCTCCTGAATTAAAGCTTGTAAAAGAAAAAAAGATTAAATATAAGGACTCTGAAAATGTTGATTCTATGTTTCTTTTAGAGAAAAATGTCTAAAGCCAATTCAAAAATAGTAGCCATTGTGCAAGCGAGAATGGGTTCAACAAGATTGCCCGGCAAAGTTTTGATGGATGTTGAGGATAAGCCAGTGGTTTGGTGGGTTTTAGAGCGATTAAAAAAAGCCAAAAGAATTGATGAGATTGTTTTGGCAATTCCAGATACAAAAGAAAATGATATTTTGGCTGATTTTGCCAAAAAATATAACTATATATATGTAAGGGGAAGCGAGGAAGATGTTTTATCACGGTATTATAAAACAGCTAAAGACAGAGGCGCAGATATTATCGTGAGAATAACGGCTGACTGTCCGTTTGTTGACCCTGAAATAGTTGATAAGGTTATTAAAACACATTCAGAAGAGGGGAGTGATTATACATCTAATGTGGTTGAAAGAACTTATCCCAAAGGGCTTGATACTGAAGTATTCAATTTTGATGTTTTAGAAAACGCCTACCTTGAGGCAAAACAGAGTCATCATAGAGAGCATGTATCCGCTTATTTCTTAGAAAATCCAGAAATGTTTCGTTTGGAAAATGTATCAGCGCCTCTTGATTTGCAAAATTCAAATATGCGGATTACTGTAGACACTCAAGAGGACTTAGATTTTATTCGAAAAATAGCAAAACATTTTTCTCCAAGGAAAGATTTTTCATCTATTGAAATCATAAATTATGCCAAACATTAACTTAAGAAAAGCCGATGCTTCTGACACAAAGTTTTTATGGGAATTAAGGTGTCAGCCCGAGGTTTTTCAATACTTTAGAACACCAGAACCCGTAGAATGGGAAAGCCATATTAAATGGATTGATCCTGTTTTGGAAGGAAAAACAAACAAAGAGCTTTTTATTATACAAGCAGAAGAAGAGAGGGTCGGTCAAGTAAGATTTGATTATGAGGAAAATGAGGCAGAAGTGAGTATTTCTATTATAAAAGAGTTTTGGGGAAAGGGGATTGGTTCTTTGGCTTTGGAATTAGCTATAAAACAGGCGCAGAAAAATGAAAAAATAACAACTTTATTGGCTGAAATTCATAAAAACAATTTAGCATCTCAACGATTATTTAAGAAATTTAGTTTTGAGTTAAAAGAACAAAAAGACCAGTGGCTTAATTACACTCTACAGGTATGAGCAATAAAATTATAAAAATAGGTAATAAAGAAGTAGGCGAGGGTAAACCTGTTTTAGTTGTTGCTGAAATATCTTGTAATCATTTGCAGGATTTTGAAAGAGCCAAGGAACTGGTTAAGACCGCTTGTGAGATTGGCGTGGGAGCTGTAAAACTTCAGCACTACACTCCTGCAACAATGACCTTAAAATCAGATAAGGATTATTTCAAGATAAAAAACCACCCTCTTTGGAAAGGAAAAACATTGTATGAACTTTATGAAACTGCATATATGCCATGGGAATGGTATGAGCCACTTAGCGAGTTGGCTGGAAAATATAATGTTCCTGTTTTTTCAACTGTTTATGATGATACAGCTGTTGATTTTTTAGAAAAATATAATTGTCCTGCATATAAAATAGGTGGGTTTGAGGGGACAGATTATGAGTTATTGAAAAGGGTTGCTAAAACAAAAAAGCCAGTTATTTTATCCAGTGGAATGTCCACTAAAGAAGAACTTGAGAAAGCAGTGAATGTTTTAAGGGAAAATGGCTGTAATGATATAGTTATTGTTAAGGCAGTTAATGCATATCCAACTGTTGATTTGAGTGAGATGAATTTAAGAACTATTCCTGCTCTTGAAAAAGAGTTTGATGTTATTTCAGGGCTTTCAGAGCATAGCATAACCCTTAATGTAAGCTTGCTTGCCGTAACTCTTGGAGCCAAAGTAATTGAGCGACATTTTACATTAAAAAGAAGCGATGGGGGAGCGGATTCTGCCTTTTCTCTGGAAACAGAAGAAATGGCTCAATTAGTAAGGGATATAAAAGATAGAAAAAATGTACAAGAAGATGAAAATATTTTAGGTAGTGTATTTTATGGAGTTACCAAAGCCGAACAAGAATCAATTATTTTTAAGCGTTCTTTATGGGTAATAAAACCAATTAAAAAGGGAGAAGAGTTTACAAAAGAAAATATAGGTAGATTTAGACCAAATAATGGTTTAGCAATAAAAGATTTACCAAATGTTTTAGGCAAAAAAGCAAAACAAGATATTGATTTTGCTGTCCCTTTGAGCTGGGATTTAGTTGAAGAATAACTATAAACTTTATGAAAGTAAGTATTACTATACCTGCATATAATGCAGAAGAAACAATAAAAAAAGCAGTTCAGAGTGCTTTAAATCAAGATTTTCCGAAAGATGCTTTTGAAGTAGTTGTTGTTAATGATGGTTCAACAGATAACACATTAAATATCTTACAAGAATTTGGCGATAAGATAAGAATTATAAATCAAGCAAACCAAGGAGCTGTGAAAGCAGCTAATAAAGGATTTCGCGAAGCACGCAATGACTATATAATTAAACTTGATGCTGATGATGTTTTTGAATTGAATA
Organism: Parcubacteria group bacterium; assembly: GCA_013203565.1. Taxonomy (GTDB): domain Bacteria; phylum Patescibacteriota; class Minisyncoccia; order Minisyncoccales; family CG1-02-41-26; genus JABMPZ01. Next base: position 24,429 of record JABMPZ010000093.1, read on the forward strand.
TAATCAAAGAAATGGCAGATGTATTGGATAAAAATTCAGATATTGATTTTGTGTATTCTGACTACTATGAAGAAAAACAAGGCGAAACAGAATTTGTATCAACGAGCGATAATCTTTTTAATACTATAGCCATTGGCATAATGTTTCGTAAACAAAAATTAGCCCGACAGGGCTTTTATAATGAAACAGTAGTTTTTGCAGAATATGATTTGCTTTTACAAACTCTTGATATATGGAATGGCTTTCATATACCCAAGCCCCTTTTTAGATATATGCGAAGAGAAGGGAGCATAACAACCAAAGAAGGGGTAAAAGAATTTATTGATGAGCTTAAAAAAGCACACCCGGATAAAATTAAAGAAATTGATAGTATTCGTTGTTATTAAGTATTGAGATGTTTACATCTTTTTGAAAAGATAGAATTGTAGAGAAAAGGTTATTGCCTCAAGTATTAAAAGCGCAGATATAGCTCCCCATATTCCAAATTGAGGCACCAAGATAAACAATGATAGTATATAAATGGGAGGTAGAACCAAGTTGCTTATCCATAATGATTTTGTTTTCATTTTAGCTGATAACGAAGTGCCAGCTAATGATCTTGGCACAGCGAAAAGCGCTAAAGCATAAACTTGGGAGTAAGCTACAAATTGTAGATATTTTGGAAAAAGCAGTTTAAAAATAAAAGGAGCTAAAATTATATAAAGGACTATTATCGGAGTTATAATAACAAGCATTTGCAACATTCTTTTCGGCACTGTCTTTTTTAACTCTTCAGAGGTTCGTTGGCTGAATTTAGGCATAGCTAAGCCAGGGATTACCTTAAAAACATCTTTAATTTTTAGAGGTAAAGCCAAGGCAATAAAATAAATAGCTATGCTGGCTGGTCCTAAAAAATGCCAGAGAATAATTTTGTCTAAATTATTATCCACTTTTCCCATAATACTTAATAAACTTAAGTGTTTGCCATAAGGTATGGTTTTTTCATCTTGTTCTTTATTAAAGTTTACTTTTTTCATAGTTAATCCCAAAAAGATAAAATGTAGAACAGTCCATGATGAAAAATAAGCTAAAAGAATTATGAAAATGTTTTTAGTAAAAATTAGCGTAAGAATTACAATGCAAGTAGCTAAAATATGAGTGATTATCCTATATTTATTTTGAATATCAAACCGTTTTTTGCCACCCCAAAAAGATTCATAGATTATAAAAGAATTGATTAAAGGTAAAAACAAGCTGATAATTAAAAAAGCAAAACCTAAGGTATTATTTCCTTGTAAGAGATAATAACCCCCTGTTATTATACTACCCAAAGAGGCAAGTGTTCCCCATTTCAGTTTTGTTTTTAAGATAGGTATAAAAGAACCCTCTTTTCCTCTGGCTACTGCTTGTAATAGCGCAGTATTCATTCCAGAAAGAGTTGGTATTGCTAAAATGCCAGCCACAGATAAAACATACCTATAAGTACCAAAGGTTTTTGCAGATAATAAGTTGGCAAAAGCAAAAGTTAAAGCAAGGGCTGCTAATGATGTTATTGTTTGCCCCAAGCCAAGCCAAAAACCACCCTTGGCTAAATAAACCATATCTGTTTGCGTGTATTTCTGTGAGCGTTTCAAGACCTTGTAAATTTTCTCTTTGAGGTTTAACATTAATTTATATTAACTGAAAATATGATAAACAGCAACCCAAAAATTTCCATTGTAATGTCAACGCACAATGGAGAAAGATACTTAAAGCAATCAATTGAAAGTATTCTGAATCAATCGTTCAGGGATTTTGAGTTTTTAATTATAAATGATGGCTCAACAGATAATACTTCTGAAGTTTTAAGTCGTTATGCTAAACAAGATGATAGAATAAAAATAATAGATAATACAGAAAACATTGGTTTAACAAAGTCGTTGAATAAGGCCATTGCTGAAGCAAGAGGGGAGTATATAGCGAGAATGGATGATGATGATATATCTTTCACATCTCGTCTTGAAAAACAACTAAAATTTATGGAGAATAATCCCGCCGTTGTTTTATGTGGCTCTCTGGCTTTAGTAATAAATGATAAAGGAGAGGAAATCAATAAAAAGGGTTTGGTGGTCTCTTATAAAGATATTAAAAAGAAACTTTTATTCAATAATCAATTTATTCATTCTTCTTTGTTTTTTAAGAAAGAAATAGGACTGTATAATGAGTCGTTTGAGCGAGCCCAGGACTATGAATTTATTTTGCGCATTGCAAGTAAACATCAAGTTGCTAATTTACCTGAATATTTGGTAAAGTGGAGATCAAGACCGGATTCATTGTCTTTTTCTGGCACAAAACAGCAGAAGTATGCTATTAGGGCTCGTTGGTGGGCAATTACAAAATATGGTTATCCAAAGCTAAAAGGTCTTTTACATATATTATTAAGAATAGGATACTTACTATGGCCGAAAAGATAAAGATATTACAAATAATTACTCTATCTGAATGGGGAGGAGCTCAAGGAGTAGTTTATGATTTAACAACCAACCTGCCAAAGGATAAGTTTTTAGTTGAGGTTGCTGTATCTCCTGACGGGCTCTTAGTAGAAAGATTAAGAGAAAAAGGTATTAAAGTTTATGAGATACCATCTTTACAAAGAGAGATTGGGCTTATGAAAGACATAAAAACAATGTTTGTTCTTTTCCGACTCATTAGAAAGGGTAAATATGACATTGTGCACTGTCACTCAACTAAAGCAGGGCTATTAGGTCGTTTAGCAGCAAAGTTAGCCAGAACTAAAGATATATATTTTACTGCGCATAGCTGGGGATTTTACAACAAAGAAGAATATGGCAAGAAAGTTGTTCTATTCAAATGGTTTCAGAAAATTGGCTCTATGTTTTCATCTAAAATAGTATGTGTTTCAGAAAAAGTAAAACAAGATGGCTTGAAGAATAAAATAGCAAAAGCAAATAAGTTTTTAGTTATTAAAAATGGAATTGATTTTCAATTGAAAGACACAAAACAGGGGATAAGAGAGCAAATGGGTATTCCTCAAGATAAAATCATTATTGTAATGACTGCACGACTGGCTCATCCTAAAAATCCATTGATGTTTTTAGAAGCATCTAAAATAGTGAAGAATACTTTTCCAGAGATTAAGTTTATGTTAATTGGAGATGGGATATTTATGGATGAGTGTAAGGAGTTTGTTCAGAATAATAACTTGGGGCATACTTCCGCTCTTTTAGGAGAAAAAACACCAGAACAAACAAGAAAACTAATGAAGGCCTGTGATGTTTTTGTTCTGTGTTCAAAGTTTGAAGGTATGCCAATCACTATTATTGAAGCAATGTTCGCTGGATTACCTATTGTTGCGAGTGATGTGGGTGGAGTAGGGGAGTTAGTGAAAAACAATCAAAATGGGTTTCTGTTAAAAACACAAAACCCAGAAGAATTAGCAGAAAGAATAATATATCTAGCAAAGAATAAAAACAAATCAAAACAACTCGGCAATAATAGCCGAATCCGTGCCCAAAAAGGTTTTTCAGTACAGAGAATGGTTGAACAATATACAAAGCTTTATGGATAAATTATTACAACAAACTATTGATTTAGCAAAACAAGCAGGTGAAGAAGTAATGAAAATATATAACAGGGGTTTTACTCAAAAAGAAAAGCAAGATAAGTCGCCTGTAACTGAAGCTGACTTAGCTTCAGAGAAAATAATTCTGCAAGGTCTTAAAAAAACAGGAATTACTGTTTTGTCAGAAGAAACAGAACCAGATAGTAAATGGTTTGAAAAAGATAAAATTTGGATGGTTGACCCGCTTGACGGCACTAAGGACTTTATACAAAAAACAGGAGAGTTCTCGGTAATGATTGCTTTAGTTGAAAATAAAGAACCGATTTTAGGAGTTATATATCAGCCAACTACAAATACATTATATTTTGCAGAAAAAGACAAAGGAGCTTTTATTCAAGAGGGAGCAGGAGAGCCAGAAAAAATAAAAGTTTCTGATGTTAGTGAATTATCAGATGCTCGGATAATTTTAAGTCGTAATCATACAAGCCAAGCGCAAAAAGATTTTGTGAAAAAACATCACTTTGCAAACGCAAAACATATTGGTAGCGCTGGATTGAAAATAGTTGCTGTATCCAGCCAAAAAGCCGAAGCATATTTTACAGAAAGCGACAAAGCTCATCAATGGGACACAGCCGCAGGAGAGTGTATATTAAAAGAAGCTGGAGGTATAATTACCGACATAAAAGGAAACCCATTAATCTATTGCAAGCCACAAACCAATCATCAAAACGGCATCTTAGTTTGCAATTCATCACTACATCCCAAAATTCTTCAAGCCCTAAAAGAGACCTTCTAATTTTCTACAATGATTTTCTACGGACAAACCGTCACGATCGTGAGCAAATGTCCGAAAATATTTTGGTTCATTTTGGAGCGATCGCTCCAA
>JABMPZ010000094.1 GCA_013203565.1 Parcubacteria group bacterium
CAGGTCATCCATTCTTAGTAAATAATGAAGGATAGGCGAAGAATTTATGAAAAAATAAAAGGCAACAAATGGGCACGATCGTGCCCATTTGTTGCCTTTTCTTCGGAGGCTAATAACCACGCGGGTTAACATACAGCTACTTCAAATGAGTGAGTAGTTACAAAGTCAAGTAGTTGGTCCTGTATTTATTTTCATATCATATTACATCTTTTCTTAACTTTAATAAGAACAAAACCTCTTTTTTTATAAATAAAAAAATAAGGTAGCAAGGTTTTATGTATATTTTTTATACTTAATTTAATGGATTTCTATGCCTTTTACTTTTATTTTATAAGAATTAATGATTTTTTTAGAGTCCTCAACAAACTTCTGCAAATTCTCTTTGTCTGTAATTATCTTATAACTCTCCGGGAATTCTTTTTTCAATGTTTCGCTAAATTGCTTGCCTGCTCCCCTTACATTAATAAACTCAAACCAATAATAGTCGCTATAATCTTTTGTTTTTGAAATAATATCTTTTAGGTCAATTAGCTCTGGAATAATTGGACTAACAAATGTGTAGGTTTTGAAACCTTGTTTTTTTAGAGTTTTAAGCACCTCTATCCTTTTATTATTCGTAGGGGAATCTGGCTCAAATAGCTTTTTAGCTTTATTGGTAAAGCTGTTTATAGTAAAACCAATCTCAACATCTTTAAATTGTTTTAATAAATCAATATCTCTTAAAACTAAATATGATTTAGTTAGAATAGTAAGCTTAACTCTTTTATCTATATTCTCTAAAATCTTTCTAGTTAATTTTAACTCTTTTTCAATTGGTTGATAGGCATCACAAATTGAACTCATCAATACTAAGCCATCTACATATTTGTCTTTTACTAATTCTGGAGCATTAATCTTTACCTCAACCCAAGTCCCCCATTTGCCGTAATTACTTGGTCTCCATCTATTGATAAACCGAGCATAACAGTATAGGCAGTTATGCTCACATCCAACATAAGGATTCAAAACCCATTTTGCACCAGACAATTTACTTTGAGTAAAGATACTCTTAGCTTGTATTTTAATAATCTTTGTTTTACTCATAAGCAAAAAGGGACAACTCTAATTAGCATGTTATATCCCCTAATACCACCACTATACCAAAAAACCACCCTTATTAAAAGATATTGAGAGCGGTTTTTTATATACCTTTTTATTGCTTTGTATTTTGACCTTGTTTAGCTAATCTTTTTACATTTGATATTAAATAAAAGTTAATGGCTATATCAATGAAAATAAAAATGAAAAATAATGTTGAAAATCCTGATGTAATCATATTATATATTTGTGAAAAAATACTGAATATCATTGCAGTTATAATAAAATTGATAATTAATTTAGTAGATTCAAATAGTAATTTTTTTAATCTAATTGCAAAATAAACAAACAATAAAGTAAAAACTACAGTAATTAACCCAAAAATTTTAGTAATAATGTCACCATCTATATTAAAAGTCTGCACTAAATATAACAAATTCAAAGCTCCTACGACAAAGAAATAAATACGAAGTGATTTAGTTGTTTCTTGCATTTTCATATTATTTTATTAATTTTATTAGACAATATCATTATATCAAAAAATCGCCATTATGGCGACTTTTTATTGATGCTTTATAAAACTATATTTATAAACTGAGTATCAGGTTAAACCTTACATTCAGTCTAAATTGCTTTTTTATCCTTTTTTAAAATCTTTTTAACCTCTTTGTCAAAATCAGAGATATAGTTTTTATCTTGAATTTTATGAAATACCTTATATTCGTTCAATGCCAATGACTCTGCCACCTCATGACTTACCCTGCCACAATCTTCTAAAATTTCCTGTTCATTAAATTTAAGAAAAGCATTCAATTTTTCTACCCAATCTTTCATATGCATTATTACACCTTTTTTTGCCTGCATTTCCGCATAATCTAAATACATTGTCACAATTCTATTTAACATATCTAATTCACGCTCTGCAAAATAATTTTTTGCTATCACAACATCTGTTTGTCTAATCTTTCCTTCTGGAGCATATTTCCAAGTAGTCAACCCCATATTAGGTTTTTTACTATCTACTCTCTTATGAATTATCTCTGCCGCTGTCTGTCCAGTTATAGCAAAATGAAGTTTGTTCTGTACTGTAGCAAAAAATTGCTCAGTAATGCCACTCTTTGGCGAATAATCAGCACTACATAAGGCATATATATCTGTTATTTTTTGATATAGTCTTCTTTCACTAGAACGAATATCTCGTATTCTCTCTAATTGCTCTTCGAAATAATCTTGACCAAAGATATTATTTGGATTTTTAAGCCGTTCGTCATTCATAGTAAAACCCTTAATAATATACTCTTTCAATCGTTCTGTCGCCCAGATACGAAAATGTGTTGCTTGGGTACTATTAACCCGATAGCCAACAGAAATAATAGCGTCAAGGTTATAAAATTTCGTTTGATATTTTTTTCCATCCTCGGCAGTTATTTCCATTTTGGAAACAACTGAATCTTCCTGTAATTCTCCACTCTCAAAAATGTTTTTAAGATGTTTATTTATAGCCGGAACCCCTACATCAAAAAGCCCTGCTATTCTTTTTTGAGTCAACCAAACATTTTCATCTTTTAAAAATATCTCTACTTTTACTTTGCCATTCGGAGTAGTATAAAGTAAAAGTTCAGTAAAGCTATTGTTGAGTGCTATTTTTTGATTTTTTCTTGGCATAATTTTCCAGATTTTTGTTGCTTCTTTTTAATCTAATACCACTCACATTGTATCACAAAACCGCCTTGCAAAAAAGACGGCATTTTGTGTTCTGGACATATATTGTTCAAGCCATACTACTTCTTCCGTGATGCTTTTACTCTTCCTATTTCTGTTAAATTTTGTTTTCTTAGGCGTATGCTTTTGGGGGTTATCTCTAGGTATTCATCTTCTGACATTACTTCCATTCCCCTTTCCAATGTTAATACCATATGTGGAACTAGTTGAGCTGCAGTGTCGGCTCCTGAAGAACGCATATTAGTAAGATGTTTTCCTTTAACTGGGTTTACTGTCATATCCATACCTTTGGCAGTGTTTCCTATTACTTGCCCTTCGTATACATCAACATTTGCTCCCATATATAAAACTCCACGCAACTGAAGATTAGCTAAAGGAAAAGCCAAAACCTTACCAGCTTCTCCAGAAATCATAGACCCAACATCTCGTTTCTCAATTGCACCTGCATGAGGTTTAAAACCAATTACTTCACTGCATAAAATTCCCTCTCCCTTAGTATCTACAATAAATTCATTTCTATAGCCTAACAATCCTCTTGTTGGAATTTCGTAAATCAAGCGAGTATAATTTTGTTCTGGTTCCATAGATATCATCTTTCCTTTCCTTTTTGACATCTTTTCTATAACTACCCCAGCACACTCTTGAGGTGTATCAAAGGTTGCTTGTTCAAACGGTTCATGTTTTACTCCGTTTATTTCTTTAATAATAACTTGTGGTTGAGAAATTTGAAGTTCATAATCTTCACGACGCATATTCTCAAGTAAAATTGCAATCTGTAACTCCCCTCTTCCATAAACTTTGAAATAGTCTACTGGAGAAAAATCAATTTTTAGACCAACATTAACTTCTAACTCTTTCTCTAATCTTTCTCTAATTTGCTGACCTGTTACGAATTTTCCTTCTTTTCCAGAAACAGGAGAATTATTAACTAAAAAATTCAAACAAATAGTTGGCTCATCAATTTTAATAGCTGGCAACAACTCTTGCTCTCTATCTGTGCAAACAGTGTCACCAATATATATCTCTGGTAATCCAGCTAGCATAACAATATCACCAGCAGATACTTCTTCTACTTCTTTTCTATTTAATCCCTCAAAGGTAAACAACTTTAATATATTACCAGAGATAACTGTACCATCATGTTTTTTCACAAAAACCTTGTCTGCTATCTTTATCTTCCCCTGATAAACTCTACCTATACCCATACGGCCAAGATAGTTATCATAAGCTAAGTTAAAGGGTTGAAACGAAAAAGGAAGAGAAGTATCTACTTGAGCAGGTGGTACTTTTTCTAAAATTGTATCAAGAAGAGGACATAAATCCTTTGATTCATCTTCTAAATTTAGTTTTGCTATTCCATCTTTTGCAATTGCATAAACAGTTACAAAATTAAGCTGTTCATCAGTTGCTCCAAGATCCATAAAGAGTTCCAATACTTTATCATGAGCCCATTCAGGTCTTGCAGCAGATTTATCAATCTTATTCAAAACAACAATAGGTTTTAACCCAAGCTCTAAAGATTTCTTCAAAACAAACTTGGTTTGAGGCATAGGACCCTCTTGGGCATCTACAACAAGTAAAACAGAATCAATAGAACGCAAAACTCGTTCTACTTCTGAACCAAAATCAGCATGACCTGGTGTGTCAACTATATTTATCTTTGTATCTTTATAGAAAACTGAAGTATTTTTTGAATAAATAGTAATACCTCGTTCTTTTTCAAGATCGTTTGAGTCCATGCCAACAGCATCATCAGTAACCATACCTGTCTGTTGCATCAAAGCATCAGTCAAACGGGTTTTACCGTGATCTACATGGGCAATAATTGCAATGTTTCTTATTTCCATATATTTATCTTGAATATCTACTAGCTTTTTTACGAGCACTATTACTGCGACCTCTAAATGGCCTTTGTCCTGATTTTTGATAAGAATTATGACCGCGTCCTCGTCCTGAAGAGTATTTTGATCGCGGATTATACGATCGTTCTTCGGGCTCATCATTATGTGATTTTGCTCTTTGTGGGGGAAGAGTTGGTAAAGATAACACTGGTAAAGATTTACGAATCAATCTTTCAACTTTCTTAATATCAGCTTTTTGTGATGGAGTAACAAAAGAAATAGCTTTTCCATAACGGCCCGCTCTTCCTGTTCTTCCAATACGATGAACATAATCTCCTGAATTGTCTGGTAAGTCAAAATTAATCACTAATGAGATATGTTTTACATCAATACCACGGGCAGCAATATCTGTTGCAACCATTATACGAAACTTTCCATATCTAAATCCATCAAGCGCTACTTTTCGTTGTGCTTGAGAACGGTTAGAATGAATTTCAGTTGCTGTATGCCCCATATTGCGAATATCACGCGCAATGCGTTTTGCTCCATATTTAGTTCGTGAGAAAAGAAGCACTGTTTCTTTTTTATACTGTTGTAATAGAGAATCAAGCAAACGCATCTTGTCATTTTTTCTAACAACAAAAACTTCTTGTTCTACATTTTCTGCTGATGTCCCTTGCGGAGTAATTTCAATCCTTAACGGCATTTTCATAAATGCACTTGCAAGGGATGTGATTGATTTAGGCATAGTTGCAGAAAACAACATTGTTTGTCTTTCTTTTGGTGCTGTTTCTAAAATATGTTGAATTTGTGGCAAAAATCCAATATCAAGCATACGGTCTGCTTCATCTAATGTAATAATATTTACCCTATCAAGTTTATATACTTTTTGTTTCATCAAATCAACTAAACGGCCTGGAGTGGCAATAACAATATGAGGATTTTGTCTTAAAGCCCTTACTTGTGGATGTTGAGAAATGCCTCCAATAACTACTACTGAACGCAAGCCCAATTGAGCACCTACATATTGAAGTGCTCGTTCTACTTGAATTGCAAGCTCACGCGTAGGAACTAAAATCAATGCTTGTCCCTTATTAATGACAAGCCGTTGAATTATTGGAATACCAAAAGCCAAGGTCTTGCCTGTTCCAGTTTGCGCAATACCAACAACATCTTTCCCTGCCAAAGCTCCAGGAATAACCTGATGCTGAATTGGCGTAGGGATATGAAATTCCTTTTTTTCTAAAATAGAAAGGAAATTTTTTTCAACTCCAAGGTCGCAAAAACGACCAGTGGGTTGTTTAATTTGTGTCATGAAAAAAAATATGACCCGATGTTCTTCGAGGGTCATTAATGACACAAAAAGAGACGAGTCGCTTGGAAAGTAAATATTTCCAAGCCGTTAAATTAATGTATACAGTATATCAAAAAAATCATACTATGTCAAGGTTTTTGATGGTAACTACTCACCCATTTGAAGTAGTAGTGATACAGTAATAACATTTGAAGTAGCCGTATGTTAACC